>WGDG01000049.1 GCA_015493425.1 Sulfurovum sp. | reverse complement strand
GCTTATTTTGCACGATGTACTGTTTTTGTCTGTACAGAGGATACTTTTTTAGAATGCGTCGCATTGCCTGCTGAAGCGTCATACCTGGAAAATTTTTCACCAAAGATTGGCTGAAGAGATACTCTTCAGCCGATGAACCGGTTTCAGACTCAAGGTCTGAGAAGATAGCGCTACATGTAGTCAGCACCGTTTCTGTTTGATACATTCAGTTCAGAATATAGCCAATGCCATACACGCTTTCGATATTCAGTACCGGTACTTTTTTGCGTAGACCGCTAACCTGATTTTTAACAGAATTGACAGAGATTTCACGATCGAATGCATCATCCCAGAGTACAACCATAATATCCTCATACGCAATCCGCTGCCGGCGTTTTTCCAGAAATAGGGACATGAGTTTCCGCTCTTTGAGCGACAGTTCCACGGATGAACCTTTCAGCCAAAGTGTCCGGGTTGCTTCGTTCCAGTAACATTGCGGTGCCAGTACGGCAATACCACTGTTCTCATCTTCCTCAGCAATTTTCTCAGCCAGCAGCAGCAGAGTCTCTTTAAAGTGTCTCGGCGTCACCGGTTTGACAAGGTATCTACAAAGGTTCAGCTCCGTAGCGGCAAGCAGTTTCTCCTTCTCTGTATGGGCAGTGAGCATCACAATCTTCGTTTTCCCGTCTTCGTCCCTGATCTCCCTGGCAACAGAAAGTCCGTCCCGTTTTGGCAGATTGATATCGAGCAGTACGACATCCGGACGGTATTTACGGTAGCTCTCCAGCGCCGCTTCACCATCATCTGCGACAAAAACGGCATCGAAATAGTTCTCTAGGTAGAGACTGACACTTTTTTGGATCTGAATTTCATCTTCCACATAGAGGATCGTTTTTGATTTGAGTACATCAAGCATCTGGATTCCCTTTAGCCTTTGTTTCACTTTGCTTCTCTTCATCGAAAAGCACTCTAAACTCTTCAATAGTCTCCGACATTTGGGCAGTCAATTCAACAATCTGATCAACCTGAGTTTCGACTTCATGCAGGTTTTTCTGTTCATTGAGGGTATGCGAAAGATTCATGATCAATGCATTGATATGCATTAAAGGCTGACGCCACCGGTGGGCGATCTCATCCAGCATCTGCTGCATACTTTCAATACGGCACTGTTGCCGCAGCACTGCATCTTCCGAGGTATGTTTCTTCATTGCTTGTTGCAGCTGTTCAATGGCTGCTCTGCTCTGCTGCAGCGCAGTTTCATAATGGTCGAGGTCTTCTTCTTTTTTACGTACCTCCGCCTTAAGCTTCTGAGCCTGTTCTTGCAACAAAATACTCTCATCTGCTTTCACTTTTTCATAAAACAGAAGCACCAATGCCATGGAAACAAGGGAGACGCTCCAGGTGATATACTCCGTTACAGTATAGTCATACCCCGCCACAACAAGGTAAAGAATAAACAGCAGATAGCCGCCCAGAAAGAGCAGTCCACCTTTGGCATCAAGCAGAAAGAAGATCAGCACCATTACAGCCGGGACCCACAAAATATGGGTACGTTCTTCGGGAATATAAAGTGTCAATATAATCATCAAAATATACACCAGAACAAAAAAAGTCCGGGCAATGGGCAGATAAAAGCGTTGATCTTTTCGTAACAGAAAAAAGCCTATCAGGAAAAAAATACCGAGGCTAAGCTCAGAACTGCCGACAATCACCCGTCCTTGCGAAATCCGGTAAATCCCGAAAATTGAAATATAAATCCCTATTACTAAAGCGATGATCAGCAATGTAATTACTTTGTAACGTATGACCGGCTGCGGTACAGTAGAGAAGAGATAGGTTTTCAGCTTTGAGAATCGATACACAGCGTCTCCTTCATCTTTAGTGTTTCACAAAAGTGTAACAGAGTGTAATCATTGCTTTGATATTGGGAGGAAGATTGTAAAAGATGCACCATCTCCGATGTTTTCTGCCCTGATGTTTCCTTTAAGCTGCCGCTCCACAATGATCTTTGCAATATAAAGCCCCAATCCTGTACCTCCATCGTGTTTTTTGGTGGTAAAGTATGGATCAAAAAGGGAAGAAAGCGCCTTCGCTTCAATACCTCCGGCATTATCTGTCACTGAAAACACCACTGTGTTTCCCTCCTCCCGACATTCAAGTATCAGTTTTGGAGATGGGGTTTTCCGTAAAACGAACACTTCGAGTGCATTGACGACAACGGCAACAAGTACCTGAAGCAACATATTTTTGGGAAGATATATCCAGATATCCTCTTCACATACAATCAGCAGTTCTATCTCTTTTAAACGATAATGCAGCATCATTTCAAGTTCTTTAAAAAGTTCATAAACTTGCACATTTTCGGGTTCTGTCTGAGTATCGAAAAGATGACGGAAGTCTTCAATGGTTTCGGACATTTGCAGGGTAATTGACGCAATCACATCAATTTTTTCCATCACTGTCGTGGGATGTACACTGTCATGCCTGTCAAGCTGGGTTTCAAGATCAAGCAAATGGGCATTGATATGCATCAGAGGCTGTCGCCACTGGTGGGCAATGGCATCAGTCATTTCGCCAAGACGTGCCATCCGGTACTGGTGCAGAAGCATCTGTTCCTGCTCTATCTGCTTCTTTACTTCCATGTTTATGCGCTGCTGTAAATGCGTATTGAGCATTGTCAGCTCGGCAGTTTTCTCTTCTACCTCATTTGAGAGTCGCTTTGCATAGGCTTCCATCAACGCTCTCTCCCCATCCTTCACCCTTTCATATATATACATTACAAATGTCGTTATGAGAAAAGCACCAATAAGGGTAATGTACTCTGCCAGGGTGTAGGGATAGCCGCTCAACATTAGATAGATAATAAAAAGTGTCACCAGTACAAACATCACCATACCGCCCTTACGATTCAGAAAAAAGAAGATCAAAATAGGTGCAGCTATAACCCAGAGGATATTGAGATGGTTTTGCGGTACTTTAAAAAAAATGAGCCAGGTGTAGAGGAAAAAAAGAATCATAAATGTAAGTGCATAGCGGGCATAGAAGGTTTTGTTCTTACGCAACAGAAAAAAACCGGAAAGCATGAAAAGCCCCAATAGCAACTGACTGATACCGACAACAAGATTGCCCTGTAAAATTCTGACCGGAGCAAAACAGAGTACTCCCAACCCAAAAAAGAAAGAAATCATCAGAAGCGCAAAAATTTGATGTTTCAATATCCATTCATGGGCTTCAAACTGATCGTGTGGCATAAAAAATTCTATCAGAGGCTTCATATCAAATCATAACATAGTTATGATTTATTTATATG
>WGDG01000048.1 GCA_015493425.1 Sulfurovum sp. | reverse complement strand
CCAGCCCCGGCAAAGGACCCGCCCTGGGCATCGAACGCTTTCGCGGGATCGTCGGGAAACTGGAGATTCCGGTAATCGCTTTGGGGGGAATTGTGGATGAGGAGAGCATCGCCAAGGCACTGGAAGCAGGTGCGGCGGGTTTCGCGTCGATTCGTTATTTCGGTGCAGAGGCCTGAATAGTCTACGACTGAAAGAGAGGATATTGGTTCCGGAAAGCTGGAGTTGGAGGCTTTTATCTCCGGCACCAAATCTGAAGTTTCAATATGCTCCTTCACGCTTCAAAACCGTTTTGAAGGTTTTGGCAAGGATGACTGCGTCGAGCCAGAGGCTCCAGTTGCGGATATACCACAGATCGATGGCGATGCGTTGTGAAAAGTCGAGGCGGTTGCGCCCGCTAACCTGCCAGAGCCCGGTGATGCCGGGCTTGACACTGAGGATACTTGATCGGGCTTCTCCCAGTAGTTCGAACTCCTCGAGCATATAGGGCCGCGGCCCGACGAAGCTCATTTCTCCTTTGAGAACGTTGAAGATCTGGGGAAGTTCGTCCAATGAGAGTTTGCGGAGGTATCTACCGATCGGAGTGATCCTTGGGTCGTTGCGGTATTTGTGATATTTGGCATAATACTCACGTTCTTTAGGATTGTTTTTCAAATAGTCTTTAAGTAAAGTGTCGCACTCCTCCTTCATTGTTCTAAATTTATAGCAGTTGAATACTCTGCCGTTTTTCCCCAACCTCTTTTGACGATAGAATATACTTTGGCCGTTGTCAAAGATCCGAAGAATGATTCCTATAATACCGATCAATAGAAGAGAAAAAGGGAGACTGAAAAGTAGTAGGATCATATCGCTGATATTTTTCAAGAAGATATAACGCTTTATATGCAAGCGATTTTGTAGACTGATGAGATTGGTGCGTGTATTGGCCATCTCGTAGATCTTGGCATAGGTAAGGTCGAAATCGTTGAGTATCGGTACAAAAAGTATATCTGTGTGGTGCCGCATCTCCTGATCTATGATTGTTTGAAGCTCTTCACGGCTCATATATGTCGCATTGATGAAAAGGGCGGCATCGCTATCTCTTCCCAAGCTTTGTACGTAGCCCAAATAGGGATTACCGAATATTTCTTTCTTCAACAAGAGATCATCTCCATAGATTTTGGCCGGTTTTGCCCAAAGGCCATGGTGTTTTAGGAGGATCTTTGTGTAACGTTTCAGAAGAGGAATCAGCCAGATCAAATTAATATACGTAAGAATCAAAATCGTTTGTGAATATTCGGTGATGATTCGATTGAGCGCTAAATAGGAGAAGAGAAGAAGAAAACTGAGCGAGATGGCACGAAGGATTAGTCGGCTTTCGTGCCACAGGTCGTAGTGGCGATGATAAAGGCCTTCATAGGCGAATAGGCCCAAAAGAGTGATATAAAGTGGGTAAAGAAGTAGATAATGTACGAGTGTATCATCTCCGGCACCCTTTCCCCAATACCGATATAATCCAAAAGCAAGTGTGATTGCCAACCCGATCGAGACGATGTCGATCAGAAAGATAATTACTTTGGCAAGGGTCTCTTTCATTCACCACTCAGCGAAGATAACGTTTTTCGAACTTGGCGATCTGAGTGGGTGTCGCTACGCCGGCAACGTAGTAGAGATTGAGAATTGATGAAAGCAGGTCTGCTTCCGCATTGATGCGTTTGACCTTGGTATCATAGTAATCAATGTTTGCCTGGTAGGTATCGGTGAGGCTCTGCAAACCGTTTTTGTAAGCATTTAGAGATGTTTCATAGTAGACTTTACTTGCTTTTTCTGCTTCCCGAAGTGCCTTGAGAGTCTGTAGACCTGTCTGGATCTGCTCCCAATTCTTTTCCATTGAACTTCGGCTTTCGAGCAGAGCGTTATCGAGATCTTGAACTGCTGCATAGTAAAGTGCCTGGGCCTCGTTCACTCTATCCCGAACATAACCACCTTCATACAGCGGCAGATTGACTTGCAAAGAAATTTTGCTGTTTTTTCTGGGATCAGTGGGATCGCCAAAATTACCATCGTTATAACTTGCTTTTACACTGAGAGAAGGATAATGCTCCGCAAAACGCATGTCGATCATGTTTTTTGCGATGTCACGATACTTTGTATAGATTTTGACTCTTGTATTTTTTTTAATCTGTTTAAGGTGTTTTTTCAGATCGTTTGCATGATAATGTAGGGCTACTGCCATTGCATTGAAATAAGCACGCTTCAAGACGCTTGGTATCTTTTTACTATTAGTAAGATAACGAAGGTTCTGGAGTATATAATGATAGTTTTGATTGTATTGGGCATACTCCGCTTCACTCTGGCGAAGCCTTGCTTTCGCCTGTGCTACTGCACTCACATCAGCAAATTTACTTTTGTATTTGGCTTGGATCTGCTCGAGAGCTTTACGATAAAGTTCGGCTTTCTTTTTTGCCAATGCACGAATCTGATATAGCCTCATCAATTCGATCGTGGTTTGTGCGATCTGTGTCGTAAGTTTTGCCTTGTTGTCTTGCGTTTGATAATGAGCCAATATTTCACGTTGCCGTGCATCATCTATTTTTTTCAGTAATACGGGTTGATAGAGAGCTTGGCTTAAACTAAATGTATAACTGTAATAGTTGTTACTCCTCCAATTTTCTCCTGAATATACTTTTTCATAATAATATTTTTTATAACCTTTTTCCGCATTGAGACTAATTTGAGGGAGATATTGATCTTTACCCTGTCGTGTGACGTATCGCTTCGATTGTTCCTGATAAAGACTACTACGGATGTTGGGATGGCTGTTGAGACCTTTTTGGCAAAGTTGGCTTAGCGGGCCAGCCTGCACAAAAGCGGAAAATATAGAAAGTGCAAAGGCTACTCTCCGAAGTGCATTAACATTAATTGGCATGAAAGGCTCCTCGAACAAGTTGCTCCAGAGGAAGTAGAATATAACTCAGGAAAGAACGTTTACCTGCTTTGATGTAGGCACTGGCCGGCATTCCCGGAACTATCTGAAACTGATTGATTTTGATGGCTTTCATCCCTGCCGGGGTGATTTCTATCAATGCCTTGTAAAAACTCACTTTCGAACCTGGAGGTTGAATGGTGTCGGCAGATACGTATGTGACATTCCCATCAACCGGCAATGCAGCAGGATCAACATAGGATGGAAAACGAATTTCCGCCTTCTGCCCGACGTGAACTTTATCAATGTCAGTAGGTTTAATCATCATTTCAAGAACAAGTTTATCCTTTTTGGGGACGACGAAAGCAATCGGTTTGTTGGGAATGACAACTTCACCAGCGCTGTGAATACTCATATCGGTAATCACCCCACTGTCCGGAGCGGATATGGTTTGTCTCTTGTTGGCATTACGCAGCGCCTTTATTTTTTCATTCAAAGTCTCAAGTTTTAGTGTGACTTCTTTGAGTTTCTTCTGTGCTTTATTCATAAAGTCGGACTTTGTAAGTTCTATTTGATTTTTGTTGGCATTTATCGTTGCTTCGTTTTCACGAATTTTCGATTGATTCTGTATGATACGGGCACGAATCTGCTCAACTTGTCGTTTTCGATCGAGTACTTTCAACTCATCGGTCATGTTACGATCATAGAGTGATTGCCATTTCTTAAGTTCTTTTTGGTATGAAGCCAACTGTCTCTTATTCGAAGATATTTCCTCTTCCAACCCTTCGTTTTGTATAGCAAGGATTTTATTTTTGTCCAACAATAAACGAATCTGGTCTTGCAATCTGCGACGATTGCTTTCAAAAAGTGCTTTTTCCTTTTTCAAAAGTTTTGAGGCACGTTTCTGATCGAGAATCCGACTTCGGATGGCGTCGAAGTCGGCTTTGTCACTCAAGTTGCTTTCGGCTTCAAGACGAGCTTTTTGCAAAAGAAGGTCATCATGCTGAGCGATGGCTGTATTGAGCTGACTTAAAATCTGTACTCGATCCAATTCCAGAATGGCCTGACCCTTTTCGACATGTTGTCCCTCTTTGAAATGTAGTTTGGTTACGATTCCCCCCCGTGGATGTTGGATAGCTTTTTTGTAACCTTTGGTAATGACTTTCCCACTGGCTTGAACGGCTGTTTCGATTTGTGCAAGCACTGCCCAGACGCCCAAGATTCCGAAAATTACAAAAAGAGTGATCCATCCGAGGGTGTGAGGGTGTTTACCTGAACTTACAGGAGTCTGCTCCCCATCCAGATTGTTTTTTTCCTGCGGATTATTTTGCATTGTGAGCCTCTTTGTCTGAAGTTGTGATAGATTCTTTAGGCTGGGACGCAGACGTGCTCCCCCGCGACGTTGACTGAGATTTCTGCTGCGCCTGGCTCAGTAGAGCCAGTATCTCTTCTCTGTTTGCATAATGTTTGATGGCTCCATCCTGCATAATGGCAATTTTATCGGCAAGGGCCAATAGATTTCGTTTGTGGGTGATGAAAAGAAGAGTAGCACCCCGTTCTTTGAGTTGGCGGATTGCCATCATCAGTGCATATTCGCCAGCGTCATCGAGATTGGAATTCGGTTCGTCCAGTACGATGATTTTCGGGGTACCGTAAAGAGCCCGTGCCAAGCCGATGCGCTGTTTTTGTCCCCCGGAAAGGGCGGCCCCTCCCGGACCGATGGGGGTGTCGTATCCATGAGGAAGATGGACGATCAGGTCATGCGTTCCTGAAAGTTTGGCCGCTTCGATGATTTTTTCCGGATCTTCCTGCCGAAAACGTGCAATATTTTCGGCAACGGTTCCTTCAAAAAGTTCAATATCCTGAGGAAGGTATCCGATATGTTCACCCAGGGCGTCTTTGTCATATTGTCGGATGTCGGCTTCATCGATTCGTACGGTTCCGTTGGCGACGGGCCAGACTCCTACTGCGGTTTTCGCCAGGGTAGATTTTCCGGCGGCACTGGGACCGATGATTCCGACGACTTCCCCCGGCTGAATGTGGAGATTGACTCCCTTGAGAACGGGATGTTCTGCCAACGGAGGAATGACGACGACGCTTTCAAGTTTCAGATCCCCTTCCGGTGCGGGGAGAGGTGTTTTCTCTCCGTGTGATTCGAACTCCAGGAGCAGTTCATTGAGTTTCCTGTAGGAGACCCGTGCGGCATTGAAGGATTTCCACGTTCCGACCAGTTGGGCGATGGGTTGCAGTGCCCGGCCCATCAGGACAGCGCCTGCGATGATCATACCCGGAGAGATATGTCCGCTGATGGCGAGGATCGCACCCAGTCCGTACATCAACGAAGACGACATCATTCGGAAGGATTTACTGGCATTGCTATAGAATGCTGCAGTCCCGCTCGCTTCCGAATGGGTTTTTACAAATTCATAATGTTTTTCCATCCATCGTTTGAAGAGCGGACGGCGCATCCCCATCGCCTCGACCACTTCTACATTTCTCACTGCATTGTCAAAATGGGAAACTGACTTCTGAAACATCGCATTAGAATGTTCCAGGCCCTTGCGAGTGGCCCGTTCGTTCATCAAAGTTAAAAGCAGGATAATTGATGTCGCAACGATTCCATATATTCCATATATAGGATCGAAAGCGAACATTATACTGATATATATAGGGAACCAGGGGGCGTCAAAAAAAGCGAAAGCCGCGGGACCTGTCATAAAAGTTTTGATGGTATTGAAATCCCGAAGAGGTTGTGCTCCAGCTTTGCCTGGATGTTTGGCTGCTAGATCGAAGGCTGCATCGAAGATTCGCTTGTTCAACGCGGCATCGAGTTGATTGCTGACGTGGATGAGTACTTTGGAACGGACATATTCGAGGACAGCTCCTCCGATGAAAAATACCAGTATCACCAGAGTCACGACGAAGAGAGTATCGAGGCCTTTGGCGGGCATGACGACGTCGTAGACCGCCAGCATATAGATAGGGGCGGCCAACATCAAAATGTTGATGAAAAAGCTGTAGACTCCGACTGTGATGAAAGAGCTGCGAACTTTTTTTAAAGCTTTTTCGAGATCGGAATATACCTTTTTCTCTTTTCCAGAAATATTGGCGTTGATTTTTTGAATGCTCACGGATTAATTTTCCATTTCACTTTAATTTAATAGTAAGCGGATTGGGCTTGCTGTGTTTTGTTAACTATTGACGAATTATAGCAGAATACCTTAACCATTCCCTAACCCAAATCTCGACAAGCAAAAATCCAATCCCCAGTTTCCACCGTGGACCGCCCCAATTCAGTAAACAATATCCCCCTTTAGCTGCTGTAATCGTCTGTTTCCGGGAGTTCAAGGTCCATCGTCAGTGGAAATCGGGAAAATTTCAGACATCTGAGGCCTGGATTTT
>WGDG01000047.1 GCA_015493425.1 Sulfurovum sp. | reverse complement strand
TAGAGACGCATACGCCCTTGTGTACGGGACGGTTCTACCAACCCTTCACGCTCATACTGTCGAAGCGTCTGCGGGTGAATGTCAAGCATTGACGCCACTACCGAAATCAGATAGACGGGTTCATCATAACTGTGCATTGTTAGCTCCTTTTAGAGTTTCTCTTCACACATTTTTCTCAGCTCAGGATCGAGTGAATCGACATCCGGCAGAACAATGTTTGCTATAAGATACAGATCACCTTTCAATCCTGTTTTCCTGTCAGGCACACCTTTGCCTTTCAGTCGGAATTTTTGTCCGTTCTTGGTATTTTTCGGTACTTTCAAAGAGACCTCTTTTTCCGGTGTCTGTACCTGCACTTTTCCGCCAAAGAGCGCAGTTTTCAGAGGTACATCGAAAGTTTTGTACAGATCGTTGCCTTTGCGCTCATACTCTGGCGAATCAGCCACTTCTACCTTGATAAGCAGGTCACCGCTCTGTCCGCCTGCTTTTTTTCCTTTACCTCTGACGCGCAGGGTTTCTCCATTTTTAATCCCCGCAGGAATCTTGATGTCGAAACTCTCTCCGTTGATGGAAATATGGTGTTTTCCACCGTTTACCGCGACAAGGAACGGTACAGTGATGCGTGCATGGATGTCCAGATCCGGTGCCCGATACCCGCCGCCAAAACCACCGCCGCTGAATCCGCCGAATCCGCCGCGTGCACTTCCGCCGCCAAATCCGCCGGCACCACCGCCGCCGCCAAACATTTGACGCAGTATCTCTTCCAGATCGACTTCAGCACCCTGTCCACGCGCAAAGTCCTGGAAGTTCTGACCACCGAACATTTGGTCACCAAACTGGTCATACTGTGCTTTCTTTTCAGGATCACTCAACACTTCGTACGCTGCATTGATCTCTTTGAATTTTTCCTGTGCTTCCGGATCTTTGTTGATATCCGGATGGTATTTTCGTGCGAGTTTGCGATACGCTTTTTTTATCTCGTCAGCACTCGCGCTTTCGCTGACGCCCAATGTTTCATATAGACTTTTTGACATGGCTTAACCTCTTCCTCTTATCAGATCAATACTCCGCGGATAGATATTTCATGACAATGCGACAAACCTTGCACCCAACCCGTAGGGCGGCTATGCCGTTTGCAAGGTACAAGAGTGCTGTCATAAAATACACGGAGCTAAAGAACTTCTTAATCTTTCTTTAATTTTAGACGTATTATATCAGAAAAGTTTAGTCAATGTCAATCAACTTTAAGCTTTTTTTCCACTTTTTTTTGCTGTTGTAAAAATATGTCGCTTTTGTGTACAATACCGCTATGAAAATGATACCCGTAGAAACCCTTAATCTGCCGGAATTGCAGATATACCAACGTTTTAGAGAGAATGCCTTTGGCAAAGACGGCTCTTTTGTGGCAGACAGTCCCAAGGTGGTCAGACTCCTTATCGAAGCAGGTGTAAAAGTCAAAAGCATCTTTGCCACACAAAGCTACTATGATGAAAATAGCGAATGGCTTTCCAAATACAACATTCCCGTAGCCTATGTCGCCCCCAAGGCAGTACTCGAACAGGTCGTGGGACACCGTCTTCACCACAATGTCATGATGCACGCCTTCCGTCCAGCAGAGACACCGCTTGAAGCCCTGGGCGACCAGATCATCATGCTCGATGAGATCAGCAACTCCGATAATGTCGGTGCCATCGCCCGCAGTGCCGCCGCACTGGGTGTCAACAGTTATCTCGTCCCAAACCATGGTCCGCACCCCTACGCAAGACGTGCCGTACGCATCAGTATGGGACACATCGGCAAACTGCACTACCACCGCTACAACGACATCAAAGAGACACTTACAGCACTCAAGCAGCTTGGCTACCGTATCTTTGCAGCAGAGGTCACCCCAGACTCCACCCCACTCTCACAGGTTAAAGTTCCCCAAAAATGGGTGCTTCTTATGGGGCATGAACAGCTCGGTATTTCGGAGGAGATTCTGGCATTATGCGATGAAGTGGTCACCATAGAGATGGAACCGGAGATCAAGAGTTTCAATGTGGCGATTGCGGCGTCGATTATGATGTATCAGTTTAAGCGGGTAGCAAATTTTGCATAAATTCCTTGAGGTAAGGCTTAAGAGCGAAGATTCATCTTCGCCACCACCTGTCTGGGAATTTTCCCTTATAACAAAGCAGCAAATACAAAATTTCAACTAGGCATTTCTAAGAAAAAATATTTTGAGATATGCCATTATCCTTATGTTACTCTAAGGATATAATATTAATAAAACAAAGCTTATAGGAGAAAATGAAATGAAAAAAATACTATTAGTTGGAATGATACTGCTTGGAATAAGTTCATCTCTCAATGCTCATACCCTTGAGAATTATAAAAAGGCATGTAGAAGTGAGGATGTAGAAGCATGCAACAGGCTTGGAATAATGTATTATATTGGGACAGATACTAAAAAAAACTATTCTAAAGCAAAACAATATTTTAACATAGCATGTACAGGAGGAAATACAGAAGCATGTTTTAGTCTTGGTTTTATGTATTACAAAGGTCAAGGTGTGAAAAAGAATTACTCTAAAGCAAAAAAATATTTTGATAAATCTTGTGATAATACTACTTTAAATACAAGGAATACTCCAGCTTGTAGTATTCTTGGATTTATGTACTATAAAGGTCAAGGCGTAAAAAAGAATTATTTTAAAGCAAAAAAGTATGCTAATAGAGCTTGTAAGATTGGTGATGCATGGGCATGCTATATACTCGGAATTATGTACTTGGAAGGAAAAGGAGTAAGACAGGATTATTCTAAAGCGAAAGAGTTATTTGGGAAATCTTGTGATCTTAGATATCAAAAGGGATGTGAGCAATATGCAATATTAAATACAATAGGATATTAGATAGTTGTAACTATAAATTATTTCAAAATAAAGCTATTCTTTTTTCAATCTCAATCACTAAAAAGCGATTGCTTTTTAGTGCAAAAAGTGTCTTACAGTCGTAAAGTAAAGCGCAATGCCATGTTCATTGGCAGCTTCGATCACCTCATCGTCACGGATAGAGCCACCCGGTTCGATGATGGCGCTTACACCAGCTTCAGCAGCGGCATCGAC
>WGDG01000046.1 GCA_015493425.1 Sulfurovum sp. | reverse complement strand
GATCCATACACCCAATGCTGTCACTTCCGGAATATGCTGTACGAACGTTTCAACGCTTCTATAGCTTACTACTTCCATATTACACCTTTCTTATCGTTACTTTTCTGTAGCGCGACGGCCCAAAGAGGCTGTAGACATCTGCTTCACTCTTGAAGTCTGCAAGTGCGGTGATATCTCCCTCCATACGGTCATCCTCGATGACATCGACTGTGATACGCTCGCCACCAAAGTCGATCTCGACTTTTTCACCAAGTGCTTTGGCTTTTTCTGGCGCTGCATAGAGTCCAAAGCCTTCAAAGATTTCGTGTGCTTTGTCGGTAAAGTCGTTGAACTGTCTCTGAGGATTGCAGCGATAGACAATCTCACCCTCAAGCACACCGTTTTCATCGATCTTCTCTACTGCAATCGCTTTGGCTTCGCACTTGATGTTCTCAAGCGCATACCCACGGTTCTCTGTACCGTCATTAAGGTAGCCGTTGGGAAGATCATCGAATTTGGCTGTTTTAAAGCCCTTTGAAACTGGAAGTTTTTCTGTCCAATCCACTGTCAGCTCCGGTGCACCGACAAGTACCTTCATCAGGTCGTTGAGCTCATAGCCCTTGTACTCCAGTGCCGCATTTGTCGGTGTGACACGCTTATGCATATTGGTCAGCGTTCCTTCCTGCTGGTTCATAGCAGGCATATCAAGATCACCGTTACCCAGTGCAGAGAGTCTGAAGTCTCCGTTTTCGTTGTAACCGACTGTGTATCCCGTTGCCTCATCATCGAGGTCACAGATAAGCGCAACCCCCAGTGAATTTGTTTTTGGAGGGATCATTGCAACACGTATCGGTGTCGTCTGTTCAATAAGTGCAATGAGCTTCGCAATATTTTCATATCTGTCGTGGAAATAGAGATCTTCACCGATGATCATTGAGAAGCTCTCTTTTTTCTTCATCATTTTTTCAAAAGTTGCATCGAATGCATCACTCTCTTTTCCGAGCATCTCAACCAGACCGTTTTTTTCGACACTCACTTCTTTTTCTACCATTTCAGGTACTTTTTTTGTAACCTGTTTCTCTTCACCCGTCTCTTCGTCAATAACGGTTTCAGTGACATCTTTCATCACCTTCTCTTTAACCGTCTTTGTTGTGGCGGTCTTGAAACTCTCAAGATAGGATTTGACATCTTCAGGAAGCTTCTCTTTGTCGGCAAAGAGATCGAGTATCAGGTAGAGTGCCGCTTCTTCCAGGCCCACTTTGTGCGTGAAGACTTCGACATTCTTTCCGAACGTAGGTACAAGATTATCTCCTACAGGATGGAAGTAGAGTCCCGCGCCCTTGTTCATTTTTTGGATATTGTTGAATGCATAACGGGCATTGGGGTTGTCATTACGCAATGAGGTACCTACACTGATAACAAAGTCTGTTGCCATCACTTCTTTGAAATCATAGCTGTAAAGTGACTGTCCTGATGCCTTCGCATAAGCATCAAGGAACTTCTGGAATGCTCTTGCATCAGGGTTGACAAGCTTGATACCCATCTTCTCTTTGAGCGTCTGAAGCATCAGTGCTTCTTCATTGGTGATGACTGAGTTGAAGCGGATCGTATCCGCCTTTTTGAAGGCTTCGATGGCAGCGTTGAATGCCGTTTCATCTTTACCCTCTACTCTGTTTTCGAAGTCGTACCCGTAGCGTCCCGCACCACAGAGAGAGACATAATTCCACTCATTGGTAACACGATAGATCTTTTCACTTCTGTCAAAGACAGAGGTATGTTTCTTTTCATAATAGATCTGGCATCCGGAACTACAATGTGCACAAGTCGCCGGTACACGCTCAAGTTCCCATGCATTCGACGTATAAACGAAGTCACGTCCTGTCAGCGCACCGACAGGGCAGACGGCCGTACACTCACCACAGTCTGAACAGTTGGTATAATCTGTACCGTTGCTCGGTGCGATGATCGACTTTTGCAGCTTGTTCCACATTGCATAGGCATCTTTTGGCATCGTCTCCTTGTACGCCTTGTCAAGCGGTTCTCCGCCTCTTTTGGTCGTACTGATCGCCGCATCTCCGATCATGTCTTTACAGACAGTTGTACAACGTTCACAGACAATACAAAGCGCGGCATCGTAGTGAAGCACTGTACTCCAGTTTTTCACTTCACGCTTGGTATCCTGAATGGCATAACTTTGCGAATCGACTGCCAGCTCCAACGTATAGTTCTGCAGCTCACACTCACCACTCTTGTCACACACACCGCACTGCAGCGGGTGGTTAACATCGTAAACTTCCATAATGGCACGGCGTTCTTCAAGGATATTCGGTGTATCAACCGTAATTTCCATACCGTCCTTCACTTTGGCGTTACAGGCGTACACCTGCTTTCCGTCAGCTTCAACCAGACAAAGGCGGCATGCCAGTGTCGGGCTGCATCGTGTCAGGTAGCAGATTGCGGGAATGAATACATCGTTTGCGCGTGCTGCGTTAAGAATGTACTCTCCCTCTTTCGCCTGATAGGTCGTCCCATCGATCGTGATGGAGACCATATTCTCTACTGTTTTAACTTCACTCATCGTTGTTTCCTATCTTGTCGTTATTGCTCTTCTCAAATGACAGTCTACTAAATCTGTAAGAGGATAGCAAAGATGCACTTAATCCCATGTCAAATGTAGGATTTAGTGCAATCGTTCCTTTCATTGCTGTATCGATCCTAAACACACGTGTAAAGGTTACACCATCGACCTCAAACCGGATTTTCTCTCCTTCTTTGAGTTTTGTTACTGCCGCAAACTGTTGTGATCCGGTCAGTACAGCCTCTTCGGAGAGCAATGGCGATTTTGCGGTAAAAGGTGAAAATTGGTTCTCAGGATTACAGCGATAGATCACCGCACCGTCAAACGTATCGAGTTCTCCAACCTCTTCAATGTTCAGCTGTGTATCACGCTTTTTTTCTTCGAGCAGATACCCTCTGTGTTCATTTCCCACCGTATCGAAATATTCAGGCAGGTCATCAAATACTATCGCCTTGAAGCCGGTATTTTCAGGCAGCTGTACAGTATAGTCAATAGTATAGGCTGCTCTAAGTCCAAGTGCATTGGCAATATCGTTAAGCACATAACCGCCATAAGGAAGTGCTACATGCATTGGTACAACACGTTTGTCTACTGTTGTCAATGTCCCTTCCTGCTGATTGAGCGCCGGCATATCCAAGTCTCCGCCTCCAAGTGCAGAGAGCGTGAAGTCACCCTTTGCGTTGTATCCGACTGTTTTGCCTTCAACTGTATCATCGAGGTCACAGACAAGAGAAACTCCCATTGCATTGCCGGCAGGCGGTACACAAATAACATTGAACCCGGCATAACGCTCAAGCAGAGCTACCCATGTCGCAATCTGTTCCGCACGGGGATGGGCATAGAGGTCTTCCCCCACAACCAAAGAAAAGCCGTGACGCTTTAAAAGTGATCTACGCAGTGTTTCAAATTCCTCTTCACCGATATTGCTCTCAGCACTCAGGTTACCAATATCAAGGTCATCCAATACTTGACGAATACTATCGGGAACTTCAGTATCTGACAGCAGCGTATGCGCCAGTAATGCAACAGCTCCCTCTTCACTGCCTGCTTCATACTTGATGAACTGTGTCACAATATGCTGTATTTCACTGTCTTCAATGGGGTGCATATAGGCTACCCTTGCCTGCTGCCATTTACTCGCCATATTAATATGGTACTTCAGTGTCGGAGAGTCATTGTTAATACGCGTACCCAAAATGATGATTCCCTGTGATTCAGAGAGATCTTTGAGGTTTCCGCCGTAAAGATGTTTGCCGCTGACCTTGGCATAAGCTTCCATAAATTTCTGGTAAGCGTGTGCTTCGTGACATACGAGCTTGAAGCCCAGCTTCTCTTTAAGCTTCTGAAGAATCAGCGCCTCTTCATTGGAGATCTGCGGTGCGAAGATAACACTGTCAGCTTTTTTAAACGCCTCTACAGCCGCTTCAAAGGCTTGTACATCTTTGGTGACACCTTCGTTAGCGTAGTCGTAACCGAATCTGCCCGCGCCGCAGAGGTTTGTAAACTCAAACTCATTGGTAACACGGTAAATCTTCTCCTGCTTGACTTCGTAGTACATCTGGCATCCGCCGCCGCAATGCGGACAGGCTGACGGGATTTTCTCGAGTTCCCAGGCATTTGCAGTATATTTAAAGTGCGTCTGTACCAGTGCTCCTACCGGACAGACTGCCGCTGCTTCACCCAAAGAGGCATAATTACGCTCTTTTTTGACATTAATGATTGTAGAGCCGTAACCGCCAAATTTTACTTTCAGGGCTTCATCCCCGGTGATTTCCGTTGAAACACGCACACACTTTTCACACATGATGCACAGCGCCGGATCGTAGGAAACATAACCCCAGTTCTCAACCGGTCTGTGCTGGTCGCGCGCGGTGAAATGCTGACTGTCGACATTGAACTCCATTGTTTTATTCTGAAGATCACACTCGCCGCTTTTGTCACACACACCGCACTCGAGCGGGTGGTTGACATCATACAGACGCATGATGTTCTGGCGTTCCTTGAAAAGAGCATCGTTGTTGGTTGTAATCACTGCACCATCGACAGCCTTCTCCTGACATGAGAGGATCATTCCGTCGACACCTTCAACATTGACAACACACATTCGGCATGAACCTATGGGTTGTACTTTTGTCAGATAACACATTGTAGGAATATAAATATCGTTCTCTCGGGCAATTTCAAGTATCGTCTTGCCGAATGTACTTTTACACTCCTTCCCGTCTATCGTAACAGTGATCGGTTTCCCGGTATTGATTGAATTGTGTACACCCATGCTACACCGCCACCATTGAAATATAATAACAACGCATACAGCGCTCTGCTTCCGCTATTGCCTCTTCCCCGGTAAAACCGAGGTTGACCTCTTTGTTGTTGTCTTTTCGCTCATCCACACTGAGTTTTTCGCTTACTGCACGCGGTAATCCAGGCATCCATCCGGTGATCTTTTCGCTTTTGTCATAGACCTTGAGTTTATTGAGATGATCTTCCATGATCTCTTCATCTGTCAGGCTCACCTTACCGTCGTAGATAAATCGGCTGATGACTGATGCGGCACGGCGTGCCTGACCGACGGCATTGACGATAGTCATTGGACCATACTCACAGTCACCTGCAGCAAAAAGTCCCGGACGTGAACTCATAAAGTCTCTTCCGTTGGTCAGAATCGTATTCCATGACGTAAGCTCTATATTCCATTCTTCCGGAAGCAGTTGCAGATCAGCAGCCTGAGAAACTGCCGGGATCAGGTAGTCACACTCAATTTCAAAGTCAGCTCCTTCGATCTTCTGAAGCTGTGGTCTTCCGCCGTTGGGGTCTGGAACCAGCTCAAAGCGGTTTACTTTGAGCTTGGTGATCTTCTCACCGTCATCGAAGATCTCTTCAATGGCTGAATGGAAGATGAACTCTACCCCCTCTTCAACCGCTTCATGATACTCTTCGTAGGTCGTATTACGGATAATCGTTTTTTCGTCACGACGGTACAGCATAATGACCTTTTTCGCACCTTCTCGAATGGAGCATCGTACAACGTCCATTGAGGTAAATCCACCTCCGACACAGACAACGACCTTATCCTTGAGCTCATTGGAAGCGGGTGAGCCGATACCGTATTTGGTCCACAGGTTGACCTTGTCAAGCATCGCAATTGCGCCCCAGTACCCTTTCATATTCGGATTTTCATTGGTTGCACGCACTTTTTTGGAAAGACGTGTACCAAATGCCAGCAATGTTGCATCATACTCGGCATCAATCTCTTTAAGGCGCTCTGCATCGACACGGTGATTATTATGAATATGTACTGTCGGCAAATCGAGTACAAGCTGAATATCTTTGTTGTACTTCTCAACAGGCATACGGTACTCCGGTACCCCGACAGCCACTTCACCGCCGTTTACCGGCAGCTCTTCAAAAATATCGACATGAATACCCTGAATACCAAGATAGTATGCAGCAGTAAGCCCGGCAGGCCCCGCACCGATAATGGCAACTTTCTTGCCATCGTTGCGCGGCGGCTGCACTTCAAACGGATGCTGCCATGGCAAAGCATGGTCGGTCTCATAATCCGCACCGATACGCTTGAGCTCCATAATGGAGATAGGCTCGTCCAGGTTCATACGACGGCAGGCATCTTCACACGGATGCGGACAGACACGACCACAGGTATGCGCAAGCGGCATCGTCTGACGCGTTGCAGCCAGTGAATCAGTAAAGATCATATCACGCACACCCTCAATATAGGCAGGAATGTCGACATGAGCAGGACACATATCGGTACAGGGTGCTGTTACCTTTGCAATATACGACGTGTCACCATCATAATGCTTGGAGGGTTGCTGTGCCTCGATACAGGTATCAAACTGCTCTTTGTAATGCTCCATCAGATCCAAAATCGGCTTAGGCACGGTTTTCCCGATCTCGCACTTGGAGGTTACCATCATGGTTTCAGACACTTCTTTGAGATGGGCGACATCATCATGTGTCCCCTCTCCCCTTGCGATCTTGTCAAGCAGGTCGTAGAGAATACGTCCGCCCCAGCGTCCCGGTGCACAGCGTCCGCATGCTTCGGAATACTCCTGATACTGTGCCGCATATTTGGAAGCGAGTTCAACAGCATCGATATCTTCGTTGAAGATTGCAACGCCATCCCATCCTATAAATGCTTTGGACTTGGTATCACCGTCATAGGTCTCCGGAAGCTTGAATCCCGATTCCTCCCACTCGTCAGAGGGTTTACCGCGGTTATCGACAAACTCACCCCTCCAAGTAGAGAATACTACACGTGACATTATTTAGCCTTTGCTTGCAGCAGTTTTTTCGCGTCTGCCACAGACTCTTTGAAGTCACCCTTGAAAGAGTACTTCTCTTCCATCATCTGAATTTGCTCTTTTGTCATATTGGCAACATCTTCAACGGTATAAATGCCTTCACTGTTGAGCTTCTCCATATAGGCTTTACCAATCCCTTTGATCTTTGTCAGATCATCACCTTTGGGTGTTTCAGTTTTTTTCGCACTGGCTTTTTTGGCCGGTACTTTTTTACTGGCAGCCTCTTTTGCAGCCTCTTCTTTGGCTTTAGCTTCCGCCTCCGCTTTGGCCTTTGCTTCCTCTTCAGCCTTGGCTTTCGCCTCGGCTGCAGCTTTTTCTGCTTCTTCTTTCGCCTTCGCTTCGGCTGCCGCTGCTTCTGCTTTTGCTTTCTCTTCTGCTGCTTTTGCCGCTTCTGCCGCTTTTTGCTCTGCCTCAATGCGTGCTTTTTCTACCGCTTCTGCTCTTGCTTTACGTGTTTCTTCGTCCACTTTTTTAACTACAATCGTCCAATCGACTTCGTTGAACTTCAATGAGTTCATCAAGTCGTGTCCAAGCTCCTTTATGAAGTCCGCAGAGCGCTGAATGTGTGAAAAATCTCCCACTTCGAACAGAAAGATGCCCACTTCACCGACCTTGAGTCCCTGGTCGATCAGTTCTGCCATTCTGTCGTAAAAATCGTCGTGCAAATGTCTTAAATCATATCGTTTCATACGCTCTTCTCCTTAACGGTCGACTTCACCGAATACGATATTGGTAGAACCAATGATCGTAACGACGTCAGCAATATATGTACCTACAAGAATGTCCTGCAGCAAGCCGGTGTGGAAGAAACTCGGTGCTCTACACTTGAGTCTGTAGGCATACGGTTCCCCCTCTGACTTGATATAGAAACCAAGCTCACCCTTTGGCGATTCTGTCGGAACATAGACTTCACCTTTTGGCGGTCTCATCCCCTGAGTGACCAGAACGAAGTGCTGCATCAGCGCATAGTTCTGTGTCATGATTTCCTCTTTAGGTGCGGAGATGTACTGCGGTGCATGCGCCATCAGCTCAGGGCTGCTTTCTTTGTACATTGGCACAAGCTGTCTGAGGATACGGGTAGACTGGTAAATCTCCTGCATATAGAGCATATACCGTCCATACGAATCACATCTGTCACTGACAGGAATGTCGAAGTCAAGCTCTCCGTAGAGTTCGTACGGCTCTTCTTTACGGATATCGTACTTCACATTGGAGCCTCTGAGCATTGGGCCGGTACAGCCCCAGTTGAGCGCATCTTCTCCGGAAATAACACCGACATCTTCCAGACGCATTTTCCAGATACGGTTCTCTGTCAAGAGTGCCTCATAGGTATTTTTTACCTCGTGGTCGACCTTGTCACACCATGCGATCAGATTTTCAATAAAGCCTTCCGGAAGATCCAAAGGTACACCGCCGATACGCACAGCAGAGTGCGTCAGTCTGGCACCACAGTAGTCCTCCATCAGATCCATTCCGAACTCTCTTTCTCGGAAAGCATAAAGGAATACGGACATAGCACCGACATCGAGTGCATGCGTAGCAATGAAGAAGAGGTGCGAGATGATACGGTTGATCTCCAAAAGCATTGTACGGATTACCTGCGCGCGTCTTGGTGCTTCAATACCAAGCAGCTTTTCTACCGCCAGGGCATACGCATAATTGTTCGATGTTGCCGCAATGTAGTCAAGTCTGTCCGTTGTCGGCAGAAATTCATTGTAAGTCATGTTCTCTGCCATCTTTTCGATACCCCTGTGGAGGTATCCAATGTCAGGATATGCCTTGACCACCTGCTCGCCGTCAAGCTCAAGAACCAACCTGAGCTGACCGTGTGCAGAGGGGTGCTGCGGACCGAAGTTGATCACCATCGTATTGTCATCACGTTCAAAGTTGAGGTTTTCAAAGAACGGTGTTAATTTATTTGGCTGTTGCATACTCTCCCCTTACTTTCTGTGATCCAGCTGTTTGCCGGAATCTTTGTTATAGTCAACCAGCAGCGTTTCGCTGTATTCGATCGGCTGCTCTTTTTCACCTTCGGAGATATCTGCACCGAACGGCACTTCATAACCGACTCTCGAGAAACGCTTTGTATCGTAACGGTCAATACGTGCAGGATCACGGTTTTCCGGCCCGATAATATCACGGTACTCTTTACCGAAGATCTTGTCGACCTCGTACCATGATGCAAATTCGTCCCCATGCAGCGGATAGGTTTTAAGCAGCGGGTGCCCTTCCCAGTCATCCGGCATAATGATACGCTTGAGGAACGGATGGTTGTTCACTTTGATACCAAACATGTCGAACATTTCGCGCTCTGCAAAGTTTGCCGAGTTAAACAGCGGTACGATCGACTCTATCGCCTCTCCCTGTTTGATACGGCATACGATACGTACACGCTTAGCTTCATTGACATTGAGGAACTGGTAGAAGAGTTCGAATTCACCATCCTGTGCCAGATAGTCTACCGCACTCTGCTCGGAACACTGTGTATAGCCACACTGCTCTTTGAGTGTCTTAATTGCTTCAAAATTCTCTTTTGCATCGATGTGGATCACCAGTGTACCGATTTCGATGTAACTCTCTTTGGCAAAATGTGCCATGGTCTTAACTACATCGGCGAAATGTGTACCCTCTTCCACGGCAGCTCTCGGCACTCTTGGCGCGACCCAGTAGCGGTCTGTGTAGTAGGATTTTGCCTGTACATTGTCTTTGGGGGTATACTTTCTCATTACACTAACCTCAAATTCTGTTTGGTGTTCTTTTTCATGTTTGCAGATTCACGTCTGATTTTCTTCTGCAGCATCATCATCGCATACTGAAGGGTTTCAGGACGTGGGGCACATCCGGGAAGATAGATGTCCACAGGCACGATACGGTCAACTCCCTGTACCGTCGCATAAGTGTTGAACATACCACCGGTGTTGGCACATGATCCCATAGAGATGACCCACTTCGGTTCTGTCATCTGATCGTAAAGACGTCTGGCGAACTCTGCGTGTTTCTTAGAGAGTGTTCCGGCAAGAATCATGACATCCGCCTGTCTCGGAGAGGCACGGAAAATCGTACCCATTCGGTCGAAGTCATAACGTGATGCCCCGGAGGCCATCATCTCGATCGCACAACATGCGAGTCCGTAGGTCAATGGCCAAAGCGAGTTACTTCGTCCCCAGTTTACCAAATGGTCTACCGTAGTCAGTGCTATCGGCAATCCAGCCGCGCTGGCATAATTTACTTGATGCTGTGCCATTCAAGTGCTCCTTTCTTCCATGCATATACGAAACCTATCGCGAGTAGTACAATAAACAGTATCATTTCTGTAAAACCAAACCATCCAAGCAGTTTAAAATCGATTGCCCAGGGGAACATAAAGATGATTTCCACATCGAAAAGGATGAACAAAAGTGCGATCAGATAGAACTGGGCTGAAATGGTGTTGGGCTGTTTGGTCACTTCAGGCCCACACTCATAAATTGTCATTTTCAGTTTCTCGGTATCGAGTTTGGCGAGTTTACGGCTGATCAACCGCGCCAGGAAGAGCGTTGCCGCAAATGCAACCGTGGTCAATACAAAGAGTATAAACACACCATAATACGGATGTTGCGTAATTACATGAGTCATAGTAATCCCTTAGCTAAGTTTCATTCTTCCCCACCGTACAGTGGCGGAGTATTCTCAGAATAGTACGCCTATATTAACCAAAAGATGATTAAACTAGGCGGTTGCGCAGGGGCTTGAAAGGGGGAAATATTTTACTGTAACTATGTGAAACAACCAAAAATCTGCTACAATTAGCCATCAAAACGATAATCGGGTTTTATGCAAACCATAATAAAAAGCATTATGCAAGGAGTACGGTTTATGTCTAAAAAAGTATTGAATATTCTCTATTGGGGGGCAATGGCTCTTCTTCTGACATGGTTTGCCTATACGAAAGGGTGGATTTTTGCCGATTTTGAAAGTATTAGCCCCAAACAGGCACTTGAGCGTATCGAGAAAAACCCGAATATACCAATCATCGATGTACGCACGCCCAAAGAATTTCAGAAAGGCCATCTTGTCGATGCAACCCTCATACCGCTTGACAAGCTCGAAGCCAATCTCAATAAACTTGCCGCCTTCAAAAAAGAACCCATTCTCGTCTACTGCCGTAGCGGCAGCCGGAGTGTAGAAGCATCACGTATTCTCAAAAAACACGGCTTTATCCCTTTAAATATCAAAAATGGAATTATTGGACTGATTGGCGCACATGCTGCCATTGTCAAAACACCTTGATAATTTCCCAAAGAGCCTGCACTAAAAAACGATTTGAATAAAAAGAATATTGTGCACATCTTCCTTCTGCAAAACCCTTCTCCCAATATATAATTTTTAATTTTAACTGTAATTTTTCTTTTTTTAGTATCTAAGCTCTATAAAATGTTATAATTTTGTGATACTTGTTGCTTAGATGTTATTTTTATGAGAGAAAAAAAGTCTCTTTCCAGACGGAGATGAGGTATTGCCGGTGCCCTTTACCTAAAAATAGGCATTTAGCAATATTTTTTTTTCTAAAAATGCCATGGTCACGGCAAAAGGAAAAGAGTACAATGTTTATTGTAACGGTATTGTATATAAATAGATAGCACGCTTCTTTATAACGGGTCTATATGGTTCATAAAACCATACAAATCTTTAGAGGAGACAATCATCAAAAAGGAGTAAACATGGTAGCAACGATAAAACGGTATGCAGCCATAGGTATTGCGGGCACAGTCATGACTGTTTCTGCATACGCACTGGAAATAGCCAACCTGTCACAGGCAGTGGATGTGGCAGGGAAACAACGGATGTACACACAGCGGATGCTCAAAGACTATGCGATGATCGGACTTCAGAACCGGTTTGGAGATCCGCAAAAAGATCTCGATACAACCATGCATAACTTTG
>WGDG01000045.1 GCA_015493425.1 Sulfurovum sp. | reverse complement strand
GATGTGTATAAGAGACAGGATCACCAAGCTTCGCACTTCCCAAAAAATCTGCATCGATCTTGCGCACCACAAAGCCGCTCTTCTCTCCACCTGTGGGCATCATACCGTTGTTGAAAAAGATTTCGGAGCGTGCTCTTTCACAGAAATTGACATAGCGCGTATGATAGACAATTCCACCGCTATCGGTGTCCTCGTAGTAAACCCTTATTTTCATAACTGTTCGCTTTTTTGTGTGATTATAGTCAAGATAAACTTCAAAATATCGCGTATTTATTTTATTCGTGAAAAATTTTTGGCAGCTTTGTACAAAATTATCTGTATTTAACCTTTTCTTATTTAAATTAATTATAAAATAAAGCTATGAACTCACAGCGCTTTTATCTCTTTTTACAAAAACAAATTCTGTTGATGATCGGGCTTTCGATGATTCCGGGGCTTGCGTACATCCTGCTCGGATGGATGTATGGTGTAGCGGAGCCGGCGTTGATATGGTATGCGATGATGACAGCGGTTTCTCTTTTTGGATGGAAACTCTACCATGACTTCAAGCCTGACCTGATGGATGAAACAAGTCTGGAAATATGGTATAACAGGCTTTCGCTTTTTTACTATCTTATTTTCATACTTTGGACAGTGATCTTCCTTTTCTATTGTACGGAAACCAAGTACAATCTGCACTATATTGCTATTTTTACGCAGATAGGTGCATCGGTCGTCGCTTCGACTTTGCTGGTTTCTGACAAGCGGCTTTTTCTGCCGGTATTGCTGATCATGATGATCCCGCTGATTATCTATTTCGCACTCATCGGAGAGTGGTATGGGTATGTACTGTCTGTCTTTTCTACCATTTTTCTGGGCGTTCTGCTTTATTCGTCAGAAAACAGTTACCGGCTTATTCAGAAGAATTACTACCAGGCACAGCATGATGCACTGACGGGGCTTTACAACCGGCGTTTTTTTGTTGAATATATGGAGCGTCTTATCGCACGGCTTCAGATTTCGAACAAGTTTGTCTATATTTTATTGATCGACCTCGACCATTTTAAAACCATAAATGACACATTGGGACACGATATTGGAGACAAGGTACTGCAGGAGGTTGCTGAACGTATCAGACGTTACTGTGGTTATCGATATACGATTGCAAGGCTCGGCGGTGATGAATTTGTCATTGTAAGCCAGGAGTATGAGAGTACAGAGGATTGCCAGTCTTTGGCTTTCAATTTTTCCGAAACGCTGCTGCAGCTGATCAAGGCGCCATATCTCATTGATGATCATCATCTTTACTTGAGTGCCAGTATCGGTATCAACGGCGTTGGAAAACGGGCTACGGATGCACAGCATTTTATTAAAGAAGCCGATATTGCGATGTATGAAGCCAAGGCGCAGGGGCGTGACGGTATTATCCTCTTTAATGATGAGCTTTCAAAGCGTGTGGAGCATCATCTTGAGATTGAGCGAAGACTCTACTTTGCATTGGAGCATAATGAGATTGAATTGCGTTACCAGCCACAGGTAAATAAAGACCAGGAAGTTGTGGGATGTGAAGTACTGGTGCGCTGGAACAATCCTGAATACGGTTTTGTATCTCCCTCCGAATTTATTCATATAGCAGAAAAGACAGGATTGATTATTGAACTTGGCAATTATATCCTTGAAGAAGCATTTAAAACACTGAGAGCATGGAACGCACGAGGGATCAAACTCAAACAGTTTTCTATTAACATCTCTGTACGTCAATTCTTCCATACCTCCTTCGGCAAAGAGATTGAAACCCTAATCAAGACTTTTTTGACACAGGAGATGGCTTCACAGATTGTTTTTGAAGTGACAGAAACGATCCTTATTGAGGATATTGAACGGATTATTCAAACCATGAAGCGTCTTAAAACAATGGGAATTACATTTTCTATGGATGATTTTGGAACAGGGTATTCCTCACTCAGCTCTCTGCGTGAAATGCCCATTGATGAGCTTAAAATTGACCGTTCTTTTGTCAGCCGTCTTGGCAGACATTCGGCAGATGAGCAGATGGTCAAAACCATTTTAACAATGGCAAATATCTTTGGCCTTTCCACTGTTTCCGAAGGTGTGGAAACGGAAGAACAGTTTCAGTTTCTTTTGAAAAACGGCTCTGATATGTTCCAGGGGTACTATTTTGCCCGACCGTTGGACAAGGAACAGTTCGAGACATTTTATATGGAACGCAATGGAAAAGTCAAACGCTTCAAAAGTCTCGCCTATGAAATTTAGAAACCGCTATTTGAGCGACTGAGCGATCTTGTATATGGCCATGCCATAGTTGCTGCTGGCATTGTAGGCAGTCAGTACACGGAAATTTGGCGCCCCAAGCCATAATTCATCGTGCGTACGGTTATGCAGTCTGATGAGTGATGCAGTACGGTAGGGGTAAACGCTTTTGGGTTTAATACCGTATTTGGCAAGTGTTGTCACGGAGTAGCGGGTTTTGTATCCGGTTCTAAGTCCTTTCAGGCGTTTGTGTGGATAGCGTGCTTCCATGGCAACGGTTTTACCCCGTTTCCATCCTTTATGGTGCATAAATTTGGCAATGGAGCCGATGCAGTCTTCAATATCCCAGATGCTTGCGCCGTCTCCATCAAAATCGAAACTAAATTTTCTGGCAACAGAAGGAACCTGCTGTACGCATCCCATGGCTCCGGCAAAAGAACCTTCCAGAGTGGTGATGTTGTAGTGGCGCTCTCTGGCAAAGAGAAAGAGTGCTTCAAGCTGCTGCGAAAAGAAGCGCTGCATACGGTTTTTGTGAAAGGCGAGTGTGGCAAGGGCATCGAGGATGTTATAGTCGCCTGTATAGTTTCCAAAGTGGCTTTCCACACCGATGAAGCCGACAATGTATTCGGGGTCTACATTGTAGCGGCTGGCTGCTTTTTGCAGTGTTTTGGCATGTTTGCGTGCAAAGGCTCTGGCTTCTTTGTAGGTTGCTTCATTGACCACATGGAGTTTGAAGCGCTCCCAGCTTCCCACGGTGGAGTTTTTTTTGAACTTCCCGGTGTAGCGTGCAAGGGTGTCACGGTCGAGTTTGGCTTCTTTGAGTACAGCAGTAACATAACTTCTGGAGAAGTGATGTCTGGTGACCATATTGTCGATGAAGCGCTGTACATTTTTTTTGGCAAGATAGTCATAGGGGATGGGTGGTCTGTCGTCGTTGGCAAACAGCATTAGGGGAAGCAGCAGTATCAGTAAAAAACGCATCTTATTCCTTTCTCTCAAGTGTCAGAAGGGCATCACGGTAGATGGGTTCGTCGATGAAGATACCGTAGCGTTCATCCATAAAGCCGTTGTTACCTTGGGCAGCCTCAGTTTCGAAGCGCTCTTTGATATGCTCTGCACGTGCAAGAGCTTCGGGGCTGATACCAAAGATTTCATTGGCAATAGATACCTGTTTGGGACCCATGCAGGCCTTGCTCTCAAAGCCCATTGTTTTTTCTCTTTCGCACCATCTTCTAAAGGTTTCAGTGTCGTTGTATTCCTGAAACATAAAGGAGATAGGATGGATGCCGGCTGTCTTGGCATCGATGAGGAATTTGGAGAGGATGTAGTCGATAGCGGGATTATCAAGTTTGACAAGGGATTGCGGCAGTTCCAGGGAGGAGAGCAGATCAAGTATGCCAAGATTGGCAACGGTGAGCCGTTCGTCTATGCGCAAGGTTGCCAGTGAAGAAAATGCCTCTTTGGTTTCAAGTGAAATATGCAGCTCTTTTTCCGAAGAAAGCAGTGTCAGGGCACGGGCAATATCGTACTGGTTTTTAACCTTGGCAACACGCACTGCATCGAAACCAAAATCATTCAGAAAAGCTATTTCTTCTTCACCGCCTTCATTCAGGGGATTGACACGTACAATGATATAGCTATTGCTTGCTTCAAGATGGGAGAGGAAAAGTGCAATGTTGTGCAAGGCCTCCTTTTTACGCCCGGGGGCAATAGCATCTTCGAGGTTGAGGGTGATCATATCCGCCTCGTTTTCATCGATGCGGTTGAGGTGCTTGAGGTTGAGCGGGTTGAGCATCATGTTGGAGCGGCGGCGCCTGTGGGGGCAGGGTGGCTTTTGGGCATTGCCGAATGTGGATGGCAGCTGGTCGAGGTTTTCAAAAATCATACCGCTATCATAGCGAAAAAAACGGTAATTTGAGTATAATACCTCCAAAGATTTCAGGATAAAAGATGAAGCGTATTTTACTGCTGCTACTATTGCTTGGTTCTGTGCTCTCTGCACGCACGGCAATGACGGCTACACAGGCTTGCGGCCTTTATAATAACCTCAAACATACCCAAAACAGTGGAAACCTTGTTCTCGAACCCGGCAGCAGCTATGAAGTCCTGCGCCGCCACAAGGGGCAGTATTTACTTAAAATACCCAACAAAAGCCCTTCACAGCGCTGGGTGGATGATGACTGCCTCTCTCAAAACAGCCGGACAAAAACGATAAAGCACAAAGCTGTTTCACCAAAGAACCTGCTGGCACTCAGCTGGCATAACGCCTTTTGCGAAACGCACCGCTATAAAAAGGAGTGTAAAAATAGACGCAACAGCGGCAATTTTACACTCCACGGCCTCTGGCCACAGCCGAGGGGAAATATTTATTGCGGTGTGCCAAAGCGTTACGTTATTGCTGACAGAGAGGGAAGATGGCAGCAGCTTCCAGAACCAAAGCTTTCTCCCCAGACACGTGTCAGGCTTCAGGAGGTGATGCCCGGTGCTGTTTCCAACCTTCACCGCCATGAGTGGATCAAGCACGGCACCTGCTACGGTACGGATGCGGAAACCTACTTTACACATGCTGCCCACCTTGTACACGAGGTACGGCAGAGTGCGGTTGCGAGACTTTTTCAGAAAAATGCCGGAAAACGTTTGCGTATTGAACAGGTACGCAAAGCTTTTGATAAGAGTTTTGGAAGAAACAGTGGCAGTCATGTCGAGCTGCGCTGTAAAAGAGGGCTAATTACCGAAGTATGGCTGCATCTTGGCAGAAGTGACAGTACACTGGCACGTGCACTTTCAGAGGGTAGCAATGTCAACAGCCGATGCCGATACGGCATTGTCGACAGGGCAGGGTATGGCAGATAAACACGATGTGCTTGAATCGCTCAAACACAGTAATGTCTTTCTTACCGGTGGTGCGGGAACGGGGAAGAGTTACATTACCAATGAGGTGATTGCCGACTACCGAAAACGCGGCAAGCAGGTGGTAGCGCTTGGTTCGACAGGGGTGAGTGCAGTCAACATCGGCGGTTTTACCGTACACAGCTTCTTTGTTTTTGGCATCGCTTCAAACTTTGAAGAACTGGCACAGCAGGACAAGCGTGCCAAGAAGCGGCTGAGTGATCTCAAAAAGGTATTAAAGGCAACCGATCTCATTATCATCGATGAGATTTCAATGGTCAGTGCCGATCTGCTCGATATGATCGCCTATCGTCTGAATGCCTACGGATATCTTGGGAAAGTCCTCTTCGTTGGTGACTTTTTTCAGCTTCCCCCTGTGCAACAGAGACAAAATAGTGGGGACATCTTCGGCGAAAAGCTCTACGCCTTCGAGTCGCTGGCGTGGGAGCGGTTCGATCTGACCGTCATTGAGCTGACACAGATGAAGCGAACGCACGATGCGGAGTTTACGCACATCCTCTCCAAAGTGCGTATGGGCATCTGTGATGAAGAGGTCAGTGCCTACATGCACCGGCTCTGGAATAATGAAGCGCTTGAGCCGGATCCTACCTATCTTTTCGGGCGAAACGCGGAAGTGGAGCGCACCAACCGTGCCAGACTCAATGAGCTTGATACTGAAGAGACAATTCTCTTTGCCAATGTGGAGAAGTTCGGAAATGTCCATGAGAAAAAACTGGAAGGGTGGAAGAAGCTGCTGCCTATCTCTGAGCAGTTGACACTCAAAGTGGGTGTGCCTGTCCTCTTTACTGTCAACAAGTGGGGCAAGTTCGTTAACGGTGAGAGGGGTGTGCTGCATGCGATCGAGGAGGATCATCTCATTGTCGAAAAGGAGCATGAATTTGTCCGTGTGGAACGGCACGATTTCGATCTGCTCGATATGCTCGTACATGAAGACGGTCATGTCGAACAGGTCTCTCTGGCAACCCTCTCGCAGTTTCCGCTCAAACTTGCCTATGCGGTGACGATACACAAAAGTCAGGGGATGAGCATCGACAATCTCGTGTGTAACGTCGATAACATCTTTGCACCCAGCCAGTTTTATGTCGCCATCTCACGCGCCATTGACCCCAAGCGTCTGAAAATAGACTTTGGCCGAGGTAACCTGGCGCACTATCTGCAGCGTGTCATTCATGTCGACCAGCGGGTGGTTTTGTATTATCAGAATTTGAGTTCCAATTAGATAATAATGGTAAAGCAGGCTCCATCGTCTTTATTTTCATGAAGCAGTGTGCCCCCACAGTTCTTTTCAATAATAATTTTACTCATATAGAGCCCCAGGCCTGTACCGTCTTTCTGCATTTTTGTTGAAAAATAAGGATCGTATATTTTGTCAATGATAGCATCATCAATCCCTCCTGCATTGTCACATATACGGATGGTCCTACCGTCAATCAATATGGTAATACGGGGATTATCAATATGATTGTCAATAAGTGCGTCTTCTGCATTTTTGATAAGGTTGAGGATCACTTGCATTAGTTCATTCTCAAAATTTTCAAAGCTTACAATCTCTTTTATTTCTACCTGAAGGTCAATATTTTTGTTGATCAAAGAGCTTTCGATGATATTGATGACTTTCTGCGTGATCTTTTCGAAGTCAGTATGGACTTTTGTTTTGTTTGGTTTGAAAAAGTTCCTGAAATCCTCAATGGTAGTGGTCAGATGCTGGGTGAATTCTGAAATTTTCATAGCAAGAGATGCAATAGTCTCTTTATCACATTCAGGCTGTTTGGTTCGAAGGTAAATGGTGTTACTGGTAGAACTGATGGCTGCAAGAGGTTGTCTCCACTGATGAGCGATCATACTCAGCATCTCTCCCATCTGTGCAAGCCTGCTTTGTTGCGCCATCATCGTCTCAGTCTCCATACGTCTACGCCGCTCTTCTTCAAATTGCTGTGCAAGTTTTTCCTGTTCTGTGATATCTATTCTTGTAGAGATATAACTTGTAATATTACCTTTCTGGTCAAAGAAGGGCTCTATATTGGCATAGACCCAATAGTAGCCTCCATTTTTGGTACGATTTTTTACTTTACCGCTCCAGCTTTTGCCTCTTTTTAGTTTTGACCACATCTCCTTGAAGACCTCTTTGGGGGTTTCAGGATGGCGAACAATGTTGTGTGGTTTCCCGATCAGTTCTTCTCTGGTGTATCCGGAGATGTCGCAGAATGCCTGACTGACATCAACGATATTTCCTTTACGGTCTGTCATGGAGCTGATAATATATTTTTGGCTGATCAAATGTTTCAGCTTTTCCTCTTTGATCATAACTGCAAAGATATAAACAGCCCCGGCAACCACAACCAACGTAAGGAGGCTTAGTAAAAGTATTATTGTAAATCTGTTTTGTGCCTGATTGTAAAGCACAATAATAGATGTTTTTAAAGTGCTTTGTATCTTTGCGCCAATTTTATCGATATGATTAATCATTCCGGTCATGATTTGGAACCACTCTTTGGGGTTGGTAAAAAGACTGTGATTGTGCAAGAATATATCTTTTTCGATCGCATCTATTTTCAGTACTTCGGCAGAGCGCATCAGTTTTTTATACTGCGTGATTGTATTCATGTCGGCATATTGCAAAAAGAGATGTTCATGCTCTTTGGCAACAGCAATATTTTGGGCAAAATGTTTCAGGGTAATAGGAGATGGGTTGTGTTCTCCAATAATCAGCAACCCATTAGCCCTCTCTTTCCCCCGGTATTCAGCTAGGTAGAGAAGATGGGTATAGGCAAGTATATCCTTTGTAATTTCAGGTTGATAAAAATCATTAGCAAGAATGGTAATACCATGCAGCATTGTCTGGTTGATTTGGCTATAGCGTTTAAAAGCTTCTTCTGTTGTAATAGTATGGTTGTCAACGCGTTTCCTCAAAGGGTCAAGAGCAACAGCACCGGCAATAATATTTGTAAACATTTTTGTATAGGCTGCATGGTGTGACTGTATACAGGAGATAATCTGTTTGTAGCTTTTGTTGGTACGCTCCCGCTGTTGTATGAGCCTCTCTTTAAAGTTACCACTGTTAAGGTATCCGGTAGTCAGTCCCCGTTCTTCTTGAATATTATGTACAAGGGCCGCAATTTTTACCATAAAAAAAGTTTCTTTTTTTAACTGTTTATAGTAGGAGACTTTTTGAAAGTTTTCATAGATGGTTATGGAACTGAAAAAGATAATGATAATAGAGAGTATTGCCAAAGGAACATAGAGTTTGGTACGTAGCGATAGCTTATGTGTCATACTTTTTTGGTACTTTATACGAATATTGAAGTTGCATGTTATTATATCAGATTTAAATAAAAATGATTAATCATTATTATGCATAATAAGGGCTTACAGACTATCGTACCACAACACGGACATTGCCTGCCTGTCGAATGGTGAGGTGCCTTCCCTTGACAATCACAATATCTCCGTCGAGTTCGAGCATATTATAATCGTTGTCAAGGTCAAGTTCTATATGGTGTACTTCCCCATAGAAACTGCCGAATTTTTTGACAAAACGCAGTGGGGTGAAGATGAAAAAGCGTGTGGAGCTCATGAGCATAAAAGGGGTCATGATGAGGTGTACGGGAAGAAGGAAAAGTACGGCAAGGATGTATTTGGCAATGCCGTGTTTAAGCCAGCCGAAGCGGAATGTTTCAGAGAGGAAAATGTGTTGAAGGTCACCCATGTTGCCTGCCGAGAAGAGAAAAAGCTCGTCGTTGAGTTTGAAAATATGATGTTTCTGCGTAGGAGGTGTGCCGCCTGCAGCCAGCATATCAAGTACTTTGTCAATAGGAGGAGCCTTGTGTATTTTTGCGACGACATTGAATGAGCCTGTAGGATTCAAAATAAAAACCGGCTGTTTCTGCAGGGTATGCAGCTGTGCAAGAACACGCCGTATGGTGCCGTCTCCGCCGTTAATGATGACATAGTCGTAACATTCAATATCATGGTGTGCGGCAAGTTCGGATGATCCGATATGGTCGATGGTGAGTCTGTCATGTGTAAGTGCTTTGCCTATGGAGAGAATACGCATCTGTCCCCCTTATCTTCATTGGCTATAATTATAGCCATGAAAATTGAAAGCGAAGCGGCGCTCGATGAACTTGTCATCTGCCATAAATGCCATACCGTACACAAGGAGATCCCCATTCAAGACGGTGCCAAGGCATGCTGCAGTGAATGTGGCAGTGTTCTCTACCGTTACGACAGCAAACTGATCGATCATGGACTGGCACTCAGTCTTACGGCACTGATTTTCTTTTTTATGGCCAACCTTTTCCCGCTTGTCAAAATAGAGATATTGGGACATACACAGTACATCACACTGACCAAAACCTTTTTGAGCCTTTTTCAAAACGGTTTTTATATTGTCGGAATGCTTTGTCTGTTTCTGATCTTTCTGTTTCCGCTGCTGATTATGCTGCTCTATTTTGTGATCTTTGCCATATTAAAATTCAAAGGTTCTCCCCGTCTGCTCAGGGAACTGCTTATACTGCTTTCGCATTTGAAGCCGTGGAATATGAGTGAGATTTTTCTGGTTAGTATTTTTGTTGCACTGGTCAAGCTGATAGGTTACGCACAGATTCATATGGGTATTTCATTCTGGGCACTGGCGGCCTTTGTTTTGCTTGATAT
>WGDG01000044.1 GCA_015493425.1 Sulfurovum sp. | reverse complement strand
TAATGCCGCACGTATATCTTCTGCTTCAAGTAACACTGCAATATCTTTACGCAGCATTTCAATATTGTATTGTGTCGGTCTTGCAATCATAATCGACTGGTACTGTGTCTTCTGTTCACTTTCATCGATCAATAGCTCTTCATAGAGCTTCTCTCCCGGACGAAGCCCCGTATAGACAATCTCCACCTCCCCCTCTTTTCCGTAAAGCCTGATCATCTGCTTTGCCAATTCGGTAATGTTGACCGGTTCTCCCATATCCAGGATGAACAACTCCCCACCCTTAGCGATAGCCGCTGCCTGAAGTACGAGCTGACAAGCCTCCGGAATAAGCATAAAATAACGCGTAATCTCCGGATGGGTCACCGTGACCGGACCACCCTGCTCTATCTGATGTTTGAATTTTGGGATAACAGAGCCGCTGGAGCCAAGGACATTGCCAAAACGCACAGCCACAATTTCTGTCTTTTTGCTTGGTACATTCTGGGCGTAAAGTTCAGTCACCCGCTTTGTGGCTCCCATGATGTTGGTAGGACGAACCGCCTTGTCTGTCGATATAATAACAAGCTTTCCGCTCTCTGCTTCGATAGCACTGTCGATGACATGCATCGTTCCGGCTACATTATTGTGAACAGCAGCATTGGGGTTATGTTCACACAGCGGGACATGTTTGTATGCTGCTGCATGAATCACAATCTGCGGTTTGATTTCTGCAAAAAGTTTCCTGACGGCAGGACGATCTGTCACATCCAGCAGTCGCAAGTCTGCATCCGGTATCTCCTCTCCAATACGGTAGAGATGATACTCGCTGTGATCGACCAGTACCAGTGTTGATGCTCCAAACTGATAGCACTGTCGTGCAATCTCCGAACCAATGCTTCCTCCTGCACCCGTAATCAATACAGAGCGCCCTTTGATGGATGATGCAATCAGTGTACTGTCAAGATCCTGAGGGTGTCTGGCAAGCAGATCTTCAATGGAAAGGTCTTCAAGTTTTTCATGTTCTCCACCAAGCAGTTTAACCTGTTTAATCTCCCGGATACCTGCTTCATTGAGACGTTCAACCAGTCTGCGAAGTGTTTTTTGGGGCAACTGTTTTGCAAGAATCGCCGCAACAATCTGTTTGCTCCGCACAACCTCTTCAAGCATCTCAGGGTCATACACTTTGACATTGCTGATATAGGCATCTTTGGTATTGTAGTCCTCTTCCAATGCCATGATCGCAACGGGGTAATAATCTATTTCATGCTTCAGCGCACTCTGAATTACTGTTGCGGTCTTGCTGTTTGCCCCCAGCAGCAGTGTCGGTTTGAGCGCGTGGGGCTGAAAGTTCTCATTCCAAAACCGCTTGCTAACACGGATACTTCCTATCAGTATGAGAGATAGAAAAAAATCAATCACGATCACCGATCGGGGAAACGGCTGAAAGTAGGCGGAGAATACCATATAGACCAGCATGAAAGCGGCATAGGCAACGATATGTGCCTTGACTATATTGGCAGCATCCCCAAAACTGAAAAAACGCCAGATAATAAAATAGCTTTTAAACGCGAACATCGCTGCAACTTTAAACAGCACAAGGATGCTAAACGCGAGCCAAAAATGTGCCAAAAACTTCTGTTCAATGTGAAAATTGAAGCGAAGCAGATAGGCACTGTAAAATGAAAAAAGAGATAACAGCAGATCCATCGTCACAAAAAAGAGCACCCTTTTGGTTGCAGTAGGACGCAACAGTCGGCTCATCCCAATACCTTTTTGATAATGTCAACCACCCTGTCAACATCCTCATCAGACATACTTGAACTGCTTGGCAGGCAAAGTCCTGTTTCAAACAGATTCTGGGAGGTACCGTCAACCATGGCAGGTGCATCGGCAAAAAGCGGCTGCAGATGCATCGGTTTCCACAGCGGACGGCTTTCAATATTGTGTGCTGACAATGCATCCATTACTTTCATCGGATCGGTTTTTGTAAATGTCATTGTTGTCAGCCAACGGTTTCCCCTGCTGTCTTCTATTTCTGGCATGAACGCTATCTCTTCGTAGCTACCGAGTGCTTCCTGATAAGTATGAAAAATCGCTCTGCGTCTGGCTACCCGTTCCTCAAGCACTTCCATCTGTGCTATCCCAATTGCAGCAAGCACGTTGGACATACGGTAATTGTAGCCGTACTC
>WGDG01000043.1 GCA_015493425.1 Sulfurovum sp. | reverse complement strand
GGTTTAACCAAAATAGCTTTTTGCGAAAATGAGCGAAGCAAAGAGCACAATGGTCATGGCACCAAAAAACCGGATGTAGAACCGGTTTCCTATCATCATTGCTACAAAAGTACCTGTGAGGTTCATCAGAATCGAAAAGCCAAAGAGAATGAACATGAGTATGGTTTCATGCTGAGGCAGCTCTGTTGGTGTTTCTTCGGGCAGTACGAAGGTCTGTAACCCTACAGCCACCAACCACAGATACACAAATACAGAAAAGAATGCCAACCAGAAGAGAAACTGAATTTTGCCGCTGCGGTAGCGCATAGGTTGCCTTTGTTTTTTGAAATGATTATACGGCAACAATTCTGAAAGTGCCTGTAAACATAATCAGGGATATTGTAAACGAAAAGCCTAACGATACTCTGCTATAATTATGAAATGATCCTTCTTCTATAGATAAAGGCTTTCTATGAATCATAATTCTTTTATTTCGATAATGAAAGATTTATCTATTTTATATATTGAAGATGATTCTAAAGTACAAGAGTATATTGCGGAATTTTTAGGTCGATATACATCTCACCTTTATCTTGCCGGCAGTGCCGAAGAGGGATGGAAACTTTATCAAGAGAAAAAACCGGACATCATCTTGCTTGATATTAATCTTCCGGGGAAAAGCGGTATTGAATTTGCACGAGAAGTTCGTCAAACAGACAAAGATACCCGTATCATTATCTCCACGGCATATACGGATAAAGCGTTTCTATTGAGGGCTGTTGAGCTTGGATTGACGCGTTATCTTGTCAAACCGATTACCGGGAAAGAATTGATCGATGCTTTTGGTAAAGCTGCCAATGAATTTATGGAATCCAAAAAGAGTATCTTGGTTGATCTTGGGGAAGGGTACTCTTATGACAGACAAAGAAGAATCCTCCTTTTTCATGAAACAGAAATTCCGCTTCGTCGAAAAGAGATGGAGCTTTTGGAGTTTTTTATCAAAAACAGAGGACAAACACTTTCCTATGAGATACTGCAATATGAAATTTGGGATGATGCTCCAATGAGCAAAGATGCAATTCGTGCACAAATTCGTAATATTCGTAAAAAAAGCCATCGGGATATTATTCAAAATATTAATGCAGTCGGATACAGACTTTATAAGGATAAGAGATGAATACCCTTGCCTCCATTGCCCATCGTGATGGGTTTTCTCTGTCGCATTCTGCGACACTTTCGGAGGCTATGGCCTGTATGCTGCAAAATAAAAATGGTTCTGTTGTCTTGCTTAAGGATAACGCTCCTGTAGGAATCTTGACCGAAGGGATGGTGCTTGACCTTCTTGAGCAGGAGATTGATTTTGCGCAAGCGGTTCTGCCGTTCTCCAAGCAACCGGTCATTACGGCAAATGCCAAAAGACCGGTTGAATATGCGTTCGATCTGATAGTTACAAACAATATTCGTCGTCTTGTGCTGACAGATGACAGCGGATACTATGTCGGAATGGTGCTTCAGGATGATCTTTTTGCATTTTTGGAAGAGGATGTCTATAAAGTAGACCTGAAAGTAGCAGATATTCTTTCAGGCGAAATGCCGCAGGTTGTGTTGTTGTCTGTACAAAAAACCCTTCATGATGCCTTGCATCTAATGCGTCACATGAAAGTTGGTTCAGTTCTTATCGAAGATAAGGGTGATGTTAAGGGTATCATTACAGAAAAAGATATTCTTTCTGCCGGCTATCAGCATAAAGATTTGCAGCAAAGTGTTACACTGCTTATGTCTTCTCCTGTGTTGTCGGCAAGTGTGGATGATGCGATTACAGCAGTTATCGTCAGGATGAAGGAGTATGGTGTCAGGAGAGTGCTTGTGTATGACCGGGGAGGCAAAGCGCATGCTGTTCTAACAAGCAGAGATATTTTTAAACATATCAAAGGGAATGTCGCGCGTATGCTGGAGATCAAACTTCGGCATGCCAAAGAGATCATGGATTTGCTTCCTCATGCGATTATTGAGATTTATGATGTACCCAATCAGCAGGCCATCCATTGGATCAACCGTAAAGCACGGGAGCAGTTTGGTGAAGAGATACTTGAGCATGCTCCCGAAGAGCTGTTTGGTGCGGCATGGCATGGGTTGTATAAATCGTTGATATCCGAGGGTATGATTGAGAGTTTTCCGGTGGTGATGCAAGGGCGGAATTTTGAGTTTTCGGGGACATTGTCGAAGAATATCAATAGCCGCTATATCAAGCTTATTGCCAAGGATGTGACCGGTCATGAAGCGATCAAACAGCAGCTTAGAGATGAGGTTGCAGAGGAGAGTAAACTGCGTCGGGAGCAGGAGTATCTGATGATGCAGCAGTCGAGACTTGCCTCAATGGGAGAGATGATAGGTTATATCGCCCATCAATGGCGTCAGCCGCTGGCTCAGATCGGGGGTATTTTTATGAATCTGGAGTCAGCCTATACCTTTGGTGAACTCGATGAAGCATATCTGCAAAAAAGCATAGATCGCGGTAATGAGATGATCAAGTATATGTCTCGAACTATTGATGATTTTAGACTTTTTTTTACGCCATCTGAAGAAAAAAAGAATTTCGATGTGATATCGGCATTGCAGCAGGCAATTAATATTGTTTCCGCAGGTTTGAACTACCACCATATTGAAGTAATCATGGATAAACAGGAAGGCGAATATCGGGCAAAGGGATCTGCCAATGAATTTGCTCAGGTCATCCTTGCTCTTCTCAATAATGCGAAAGATGCTTTGGCCCAAAGTGAGCATTCTAAAAGAGTGATTCATATCTCGCTTACCCGAGAAAACAATATGATTGTACTCCTGTTTTGCGATAACGGTGGAGGGATTAAACCTGATATCATTTCAAAAATTTTTCACTCTTATGTCAGTACAAAATATGAAAGCGGCGGGACTGGGATCGGGTTATATATGTCCCAGTTGATCATGGAACAGAAAATGCAAGGCACCATTGATGCCTACAACAACGAGGAGGGTGCCTGCTTCATCTTGAAATTCCCTTCTTTCCAATAAATTGTCACACATTTCACAACTCTTACATTTCTTAGTAATACAATATAGTCACAACAGGCAACAGAGGCATCTATTGATGTCTGCGAAGGGGTGTGATGAAGAAAAATATTGAACAGGTAAGGGTGTTACTTGACGCACTTCCATTTATAAAGAAATATAATAATGAAATATTTGTCATAAAATATGGCGGAGCGGCACAGACAACGCCGGAGCTTAAAGAAAAATTTGCACGAGACATCGTACTCATGTATCTTGTAGGGATAAAGCCCGTTATTGTACATGGCGGTGGTTATGCAATTGGTGATATGCTGGAACGTCTGCAGATCGAAAGTCATTTTATTGATGGTTTCAGGGTTACCGATGAAAAGATCATGGAAGTGGTTGAAATGGTACTTTCAGGCAGTATTAACAAAGAGATTACCGATCTCTTGAATGAGTATGGTGCCCCGGCCTTAGGGATAAGCGGCAAAGATGGCTCTATGCTTAAAGCCAAGCCTGTAGACATACAAAAGTATGGTTATGTCGGTGATATTACCGAAGTAGATCCAAAAGTGATTAATAATCTTATTTCTGAAAAATTCATTCCTGTGATTGCACCTATTGCCACAGGGCAGATAAGCGGTCATCCGGGTTTCAATATCAATGCCGATATTGCTGCGGGGTATATAGCAACAAGCCTTAAAGCACGCAAGATCATTTTTATGACAGATACCTCCGGTGTAATGGATCATGAAAAAAAGATCATCCATACGCTGAATGAGGGGCAGATAAATGTACTTAAGGCTCAAGGAACAATCATCGGGGGAATGATACCCAAGGTAGATGCCTGTCTGTATGCAGTGCATGGCGGTGTCATGAAAGCACATATTATTGACGGGCGTATTGAACATGCGCTGCTTTTGGAAGTTTTCACCAGTGAAGGTGTTGGAACGGTGATAAAACTATGAAACGATTGCAGCATCTAAAAACGACAGCTTCGCCTCTGCTGTTAAAGCAATGCGAAGCGATCATTGAAGATGAACTGAAGGATTTGCAAAAACTTTTCCGTGCATTGGAGGTGATAGAGCAGAGAAAACTCTATAAAGGGCAGTACGAGGATTTTGCATCCTACTGCCAAAAAAGATGGAATATAAGCGGAGCTCTTGATTTTCAAGGAGAGTCAACACTTAATTTTAAAATAAAGGACGAACATGAACTACCCAAAATTTCCTGAAAATTGTAAATCTCTACTATGCAAATACCTGACCCCTGAGGTATTTGAAGCACTAAAAGATAAAAAAACGCCTAACGGCTTTACCCTTGAACAAGCCATAAATTCAGGTGTGAAAAATATTGACAGCGGCATCGGTGTCTATGCAGGTGACAAAGAGTCGTATGATGTCTTTGACAAACTGTTTGATCCTATCATTGAAGAGTATCACGGATTTTCCAAAACCGATTCTCATAAAAGCAATCTTAACCCTGATGATTTAAATGCGCCAAACCCTGACCCTGATAATGAGTTCATCTTATCTACCCGTATCCGTGTTGGAAGAAATATGGACAATATGCCGCTTGGGCCTGCAATATCAAAAGAGCAACGCGACCATGTTGAAGCGAGTGTTGTTGCCGGGCTTAATACACTTGAGGGAGAACTTCAAGGAGAGTACCATCCACTGCTTGGAATGTCCAAAGAGGTACAAGAATCGTTGATTAAAGATCACTTTTTATTTAAAGAAGGTGATAGATTTTTGGATGCAGCCGGACTTAATCGTGACTGGCCTGCAGGTCGGGGAATTTATCACAATACCAATAAAACATTTTTGGTTTGGGTAAATGAAGAGGATCAGCTTCGTATTATTTCTATGCAGCAAGGTGGGGACATTAAAGAAGTTTTTACTCGTCTCGTAAATGCCATTAAAAGTATTGAAACCAAAGTGCCTTTTTCATACAGTGACCATTTAGGCTATATCACGAGTTGTCCGACAAACCTGGGTACGGCAATGCGTGCGAGTGTGCATATTGCACTTCCAAAGCTTGCAGAAGATATGGATACATTCAAAGCGATTACTGACAAATACCATCTCCAAATTCGTGGCATTCACGGTGAGCACAGCGAAAGCGAGGGTGGAGTATATGATATCAGCAACCGAAGAAGACTCGGTATCACTGAAGTGCAGGCAGTCCAGGATATGCATGATGGCGTTGTGGCATTGATTGCAAAGGAAAAAGAGTTGAGACAATAACAAAACAAACAAGGAGGCAGTATGTAACTGGCAGAACTCTCAAAAAGCCATAAAAAATTCAAAGATTCGCGAGTCGTATCCAATCTGATCACCCATACCAATCCGGGTGATCTTTCCATTGATAGAAAGATTAGAAATATTGTACCGTCTTAATAGTGACGACAAACAGGGTACAGCTGTTTCGGCTTCGATTGAGTATGCCGTCTCGCATCTGGACTGGTGTGCAAACAGGATCAGGAAACATTGCTCAGAGCGACAGAACGATTCAATGTTATCACGCAGATAAGAAATCTGATGACCTACCCCCATGATTCATGAAGAAGCTATGGAAACGGATTGGATGTTTATTCAGGGATGGTACTACCATGTTAGAGTGGTGATGTGGAGTACTTTGATCCGGTTGAACATCAATTTAAACTTTTGGAAAAGTATTCGGATTGACTATCGTATAACCTAATCAAAGAGACTAAATCAATAGGAGTAAACAAATGAATATGAACAAAGTAATCTCAGGGTTTTTCATTATTATGGCAATGACCGTAAACTTCGGCTTTTTTTACGGTTCACCTGAAATTCTGACAGAGCATAGCAAATATGAACTTTTTGCCGCGATTGTCATCAATCTGATAGCGACAATTTTTAAATTTGGTGATAAAACACAGGTTGGGTCTGTACTGCTGGCAACAAGTCTGGTTGCAGATATACAATTGATTGCTTCCGCTTCTGTTTGGGCATTTGCACTCTATGGCGTAGGCTCCATGAGCGGAGAGGTTACAACGGCGATTATTTCACTGTCAGGTGGAGCGTTACTTGCCAATTTTACCTCTGTTGTCATTTTCGTAGGCGATACGTTGAAATCAAAAAGGTAGTCTGTTATGGAGAGTCTTTCCAGCTGGATTGTCATACGGAGGCTTCGATGGCCATTCTTGGTCATCGTGGTTACATTCGCCATTTCTATTTTGGGCATGGTTCTTATCCCGGGACAAGATGACAAGGGAAATGTATATCACCTCAATTTTTTCGATGCCTTCTATTTTGTCAGCTATATGGCTTCAACCATTGGGTTTGGTGAATCACCCTATGCTTTTACTTACCCCCAGAAACTCTGGGTTTCTTTTACTATCTATTTGACAGTCATCGGATGGTTCTACGGCATAGGAACAATCGTGGCGCTGATGCAGGATGAAGTACTGCATAAAGAACTGGCACGCGCGGCATTTAAAAAGGCGGTACGCAAAATAAAAGAGCCTTTTATATTGATTTTAGGCTACAACAATACTACCAAAGCGCTAATACGGAAACTAAGTGCACAAGATATACGGATGGTTGTACTTGACCGGGATCAACAGATGATCAATACACTAATCCTTGAAAACTATGATCCCTATATTCCTGCATACAGTGCAGATGTATTGGAAAGTGAAGTATTGGAATTGGCGGGTATACGCCTCAGAAACTGCCGTGCTATTGTCATATTGTTTGAAAATGATGAAAAAAATACCAGGCTTGCCCTGATGTGTAAACATTTGAATAAGCATGCTGAACTTATCGTTCGCTCCTCCTCTTCCCCCAATACCGATTTTCTTAAAGGAATAGGGGTGGATCATGTGGAAAATCCTTTTGAAGTGATCTCGCATAGACTCTATCTTTCTCTATGTGCCCCGAATCTATGGCTGCTTGAAATGTGGGTGTATGGACATATCTTGAAGATCAAGAGAAGAGAGATACTCCCTAAGGGTCGCTATATTATTTATGGATATGGAAGGATGGGTAGAGCTTTGGAAAGTGGTTTGAAAAAAGCAAATATTGACTATACCTTTATTGATGCGAGAGAAACATCTTTCAACCTTCCTTCCAATGCGAAAAGTGAACTCTGCAAAGAGGTTGAGATAGAAGAGAAACTGATTAAAGCAGATATTAAAAATGCTGTCTTGATCATTGCCGGGACGAGGGATGACCTGATCAATCTCGCTGTAATTGCGTTGGCTAAAAAACATAACCCTGACATCTATACGATCAGTCGTGAAAATGAGATGAAAGATATGCATATATTTCAAGCTGCAAGAGTACAGCGTCACTATGTGCTTGAACAGATCATTGTTGACAAAGCCTATAAGTATTTAGCAATGCCGCTTGTGAACATTTTTATCGGGATGCTCCGTAATTATGATGATGCCTGGGGTAAAAATCTTGTTGAACGTATCACTAAAAAAATGGGTGAGAATGCAATGCTTTGTGAAAAACAGATTGATGAAGCCTCAGCATATGCAGCTTTTAATGAGTTGCAGAAGGGGACAAAGATCACTATTGAAATGCTCAAACGAAGAAGAGATGACAGAAGCAAAGAGAACAGGTTGATTATTTTGATGATATTGAGAGACGACAAACCTATATTTCTTCCGGACAATGCATATGAAATCAAATTAGGGGATAAAATGCTTATTGTGTGTAACAAAGAGAGTAAGGAAGACCTTGAATATATTTTGGAAAACTATTATGAGCTTCATTATGTGATGGGTAGCGAAGAAAAAGTTGTACCATGGCGTTAACGGTGTCAACCGTTTGATAAAATCTGCTGTCAGAAAAGTACTCGATGACATGTGGAAGTGCATTGATTTTTTCGTACAGCTGTAGCTTAAAGATGGTATAGATACTATGCAGGACGCTAAATTTGCTTCTTTACAGACATAGATGAAAAACATCTTTTAACACACTCTGCTATAATAATACCCACTAAGAATTTATAACGGAAAAAACATGACATTAGAAGAATTAGATAAGAAATATGTACTGGGAACCTATGCACGTGACTATACCAACTTTGTCAAAGGTGTGGGGTCGACACTCTATGATGACAAGGGAAGAGACTATATCGACTTCGCCTCCGGTATTGCAGTAAACTCCGTAGGCCATGCCAATCCGCGGTTGACAGATGCTATTTGTGAACAGGCAAAGAAGATTATTCATATTTCCAACTTGCAGGTGATTGAGCCGCAGGCGAAGCTTGCCAAGCGTATGGTGGAGCTGAGCGGGTACGATATGGGAGTCTTTTTTGCCAATTCAGGAGCGGAAGCGAACGAGGGGGCGATTAAAATTGCCCGAAAATATGGTGAAACGAACTTTGAGAAGAAGCGTTACAAGGTCATTACGCTGGAGCATTCTTTCCATGGGCGTACCATTACCACGGTCAAGGCGACAGGTCAGGAGAGTTTCCATACGCCGCACTTTTCCCCCTATCCGGACGGCTTTGGCTATGTGCCGAGCATCGAGGATGTCTATGATGCTATCGATGATGAGACGGTAGCGGTACTGCTGGAGCTTGTACAGGGTGAGGGCGGTGTACAGCCGTTCGAGAAAGAGCAGGTGCAGAAACTCGCCGCACATCTCAAAGAAAAAGAGGTGCTGCTTATCATCGATGAGGTACAGACAGGGGTTTACCGTACCGGAGAGTTTCTGGCAAGCAATCTCTATGAGATAGAACCTGATATTGTAACGCTGGCAAAAGGGCTGGGCGGTGGTGTGCCTATCGGTGCGGTGATGACAAAGCACAAAGATATACTCAAAGCCGGTGATCACGGCAGCACGTTTGGCGGAAACTATCTCAGTACTGCAGCCGGGCTTGCCGTACTCGATATTCTCTCAGAGCTTTACGACAGCGGTGCACTGCATGAAACTCTGCTCTATTTTGAACAGAAACTGAAAGATGTCGCGACACAGCATACGGCACTGTTTGAAAAAGAAGTAGGACTTGGTTTGATGCGTGGTCTTCGTGCGAAAAATGCCGAAGTACAGGGGAAGATCATCAAAGAGAGTATGAGAGAAGGTGTTGTGGTACTCAAAGCAGGACGGAATACAGTACGGTTCCTGCCAAGCCTTACTATTACAAAAGCAGAAATAGATGAAGGGTTCAAGCGTTTTGAAACGGCTCTTTCTTCTTTATAGTCTTGTGTCTCTGCCTCTGATGGCAGATGACCTCAAAGATATACTTTCGCATAATAAAAGTTTGCTGTTTGAGTATGATCTTGAGCGAAATGAACTGGAAAGCGATAAACTCTCCAAAAGTTGGATCAATCCGATTATGCTGCGGTATAATCAGAATCATTCAACACAGTTTCCGGGTCAGACTATCAAAACCGGAAACTATGCGGTATCGATAGACCAGCCCATTTTCCGTTCCGGGGGTATTTATTATGCGATCAAGTATGCCGGAGCCTACCGTTCTGCCAACCGGACAGATATTGTACTCAAACGACGGCAGATGATCGGTGATGCCGTCTCCATTCTGTTTCAGCTCAAAAAGAACAAACTGCAGCAGCAAAAAATGAAACTGCAGATTGCCAATGACAAAATTGATATCCGCCAAAAGCGTGACAGCTATAATGCAGGGCTGCTGGACAGCAGTTTTCTTGACCAGGCCATCTTGAAAAAGAGCCAGGATGAAGCGAATCTGCTTGAGCTAAAGCTGAATCTGCTTGAGCTCAAACAGCGTTTTTCTCTGCTTAGTGACAAAAAGCCTGAGAAGCTGAAAGTGCCGAGGCTCAAACTCATCAGTAAAAAGAACTATCGCAGAGAGAATCTTGAGCTCAAGCGTGATACACTGCTGGCCGAGGAGAGTGAGTATCAAAAGCATATGACCATTGCCAAATATCTGCCGGTTGTTTCGCTACAGGGACAGTATACTGACGGGGATCTCAATCCGCTTTGGGCAACCGGCGGGATCAAAGAACGTTACTACAATTACGGTTTTTCAGTCTCTATGCCCATCGATATCAATGCCTATGCGGATATTGAGTCGAGCAAAGTGGCAAGACTGCGTGCGGCAACGCAAGTACTTGACCGAAAAAAAACAGTGAATGAAGAGTATGACTGGATTAAAAATTCTTTGGGTATTCTTGACAGGAAGATTGTGTTGGCACGTAAAGATGAGAAAGTCTATGCCAGCCTCTATAAACTGACAAAAAACCTGGCCCAAGCAGGAGAAAAGACATCGTTGGATGTTGCAGTAATGAAAAACTCCAGAGAGATTCGAAAGCTTGATCAGAAGATCTACTACATCGACAAGCAGATACAGCTGCTAAAACTTTATATACGGGTGAAAAATGTACTTTAGTGAGTATATGAACGAATGGCTTTACGGAAAAAATGGCTACTATCGACGTTTCAAAGCTATAGGGAAACATGGTGACTTCTATACGGCGGTGAGTACCAGCTCATTTTTCGGTGCCAGTATTGCCAATGCGCTTTTTAAAATGCTGCAGGAGGGTCGGGCTGAGAGAGACGGCTGGCTCATCGAGGTGGGGGCACACCAGGGATACCTGCTGTGTGATATGATACAGTGGCTTTACACCTGTGACCCCACACTTGTCAAGACAATGCGCTTTGGGATTGTGGAGCGTCAGCCCGAGGTACGTGAAGCGCAGTTGGACTACATCAAATCACGCTTTGGTGACGATGTGCAGGTGACGCACTTTGAAGATCTTTCCGAAGTTGAAGCTCAGTACGCCTTTGTGGTGGCCAATGAGATTTTCGATGCCTTTCCGTGTGAGCTTTACAAAGATGAAAAACTTGCTGTGGTAGAGAAGCATACCATTGGATGGGTTGACGCGCCCGAAGAGACGAAAGCGTGGGCGAAACGTCATTACCTGCAAACCGGAGAGATCGCCACAGGGTACGAAGCGTTTGCCAAAGCAATGGGAAAAGGGATTAGAAAGTGCGACTTTGTGACGTTCGATTATGGGGAGAAATATGTTCGAAACGACTTTTCTATAAGAGTCTACCGTAAACATGAAACTTTTCCGCTTTTTGATGAAGCATTGAAGCTCGAAGAGTCATTTCAGAATGATGATATTACCTATGATGTGAACTTTGCCCATATGCTTGAGGCGTTTGAAGCGGCAGGGTTTAAAGAGGAAGCCTATGAAACACAGGCCAGGGCACTGGTGCGATTCGGGATCATCGATATTCTCGAACAGTTTGCAAAGCAGACAAGCCAGGCAAATTATCTACGTGAGGCAGACAAGATCAAAACGCTGATTGCTCCGACAATGATGGGTGACCGATTCAAAATGATCCATCTTTCAAAAGAGGGATAGATGCTGTTTATTGCATCGATTTGAGCAGTGTACAGCGTTTAATCGCTCCCTCTTCACTACCGAGCATCTGTGTATATTGGTCGAATTTCTCCTGACCGATCATTGCAATACACTCTGCACGGCTCATGTGTGTTGCCGCTACAGTAACCGGTTCCGGTTTTTTGACAGCTTGATGTGAACCTGTCTCCGGATACATATACGCCGGATCAAAATTGTCATCTTCTACTTCTTTAAGCTCGTGAATCTGCTTCGGTTTTTCGGGAGTAATGACCGGTTTTGGCTTCGGTTTGGGCTTGGTAACAGGAACAGGTCTGTATACGATAGGTTGCGGTTGCATGCAACCGGTTAAAAGCAGGGAGGCAAGCGGAAGAAGAAGCCAATATTTCATGAAAATTCCTTTTTGGGAAAGTAGCATAAAAGTATTGTACACAAATTATTGTTCTATGACAACTACTGCGATGGCAAATCCGCCGTCGTGGCTGATGGAAAGAGAGGAGTTTTTGATTTGGTGAACTTTTTGTGCCTCTTTTGTCAACTTGAAGTAGGGACGTCCGCGGTGGTCTTTGGCTATGATGATGTCGTGAAAATTCAGCTGCGCACCGATACCGCAACCAAGAGCTTTTGAAATGGCCTCTTTGGCTGCCCAAAAACCTGCAATGGATTCTGCCTTCCGCGCAACGGCAATCTCTTTGGAAGAGAGAAAGCGTTGTTTAAATTTGATACCGTAGCGTTTCACCAGTTTTTCTATACGTTCAATGACGATAATATCTGTTCCTATTTGCATGGAGAAAAGTGTACCGAAACAATATTAATATTTCCTATTTTATCAACTAATACTATCGAAGTACCTGTCATTATACATTATGGAAGCGCTATCCGGTAACCGAGACTGTATCCGTTTTCAATGAGAGGCAGTCCGGGAGAAACCGTTTCCGCAATCTTTTTATTG
>WGDG01000042.1 GCA_015493425.1 Sulfurovum sp. | reverse complement strand
CCGGCCAGCCCTACCTGTGCCGCCATCAAAGTGTGCTCGCCCACATCACAGTTGTGTGCAACCTGAATGAGGTTGTCCAGTTTCGTGCCTTTTCTAATGCGTGTTACCCCAAATACTGCCCGGTCAATGGCACAATTGGCACCTATCTCTACCTCATCTTCGACAATAACCTTGCCGTTTTGGTAAATTTTGACATGCTCCCCCGTTTTTGTATGGGCAAAACCGTAGCCGTCACAGCCGACAACCGAACCACTGTGAATAATACAGTTTTTCCCAATCTCCGTTGCATGGTAAAGTGTGACATTGGGATAAAGCAAGGTATTGTCCCCTACTGTCACATTGTCACCCAGATAGCACCCTGCCATAATGGTTACATTGCTGCCAAGCGTCACTCCTCTGCCAAATCTTGCCGTATCATCGATGTCACACTCCTCACCCATATGCGGCATCTCTGTCAGCGTACTGACAGAATGTGCAAAGAGTTTTGAAGCCTCCGCCAGTTTGAGGTAAGGCTCATCGGTGATCAGCGCAACGATACCTTCAGGCAGTTGTGATATATATTCTGGAGCGATGAGTACCGCTGCTGCCCTTGTCTTGGGTAGAAGGGCGGCATATTTGCTATCGTTGAAAAAACTCAATTGGGAAGGTGTTGCTTCGGCAAGTGTATGAATGCCGTCTATGTCAATATCATCACCTTGAAAATCTATCTGAAGGGTTTGTGCGATTTGGGAGAGTTTGTAGGTCATTATTGTCCTTGTCAAAAGGTTAATTTTGTATGGAGGTCATATATAAAGGTGTTGTCAGGAGACAACAACCCTACGGAAAAATCGTTTACCGTTCAATCGCCACGACACCGCCGCGTACGATCTCACACGGGTTATAACGCTCAGCAGCTTCGATGAAGTGTTTGACACGTTTTGGCTCATCCGCTACCTGCGCAACCACCATCTCTTTTCCGACATTGACAATACCGCCGTTATAGGCAGATGCCAGTGCCGCAATGTCACTGAGGTTCTCGGCAATAGGAAACTTCACCAGTACCATCTCTTTTTCAACCATCTCTTCATGCTCGATGACCTTGTAGACCGGAATGAGCTTGTGCAGCTGCTTTGTGATCTGTTCCATCACACGGGCATTGCCTCTTGTCTCAATGGTAATATGCGACATATCCGTATAGGGAATGGGTGCAACCGTCAGCGACTCAATGTTGTACCCACGTCCCGCAAAAAGCGCGGTAATACGTGCAAGCACGGAACTTTCATTCATCACAACGACGGAGATGACACGTCTTTCATCGTTACTGTTTGCCATTACTTCTCCCCCTCTTTTTCAATCTTCGGCGGCAGCATCATATTGAAGAGCGCTCCACCTGCCGGTACCATCGGCAATACGTTTTCAAAACGGTTTACCGCTACATTCATAAAGCAAACTTTATCCTGTTCAATGGCATCTTTAAGTGCTGCATCAAATTCTTCTTTGGTTGTAACATCATACCCGATACCACCACACGCTTCAACAAGCTGTTTCCAGTTTGGCTGATAACTCAGATCGGTTTCAGAATAGCGTTTGTCATAAAAGAAGGTTTGCCACTGGCGCACCATCCCCAGAAAATGGTTGTTCAAAATAACATTAATCACCGGGATCTTGTACTCAGCTGCCGTCACAAGCTCCTGAACATTCATCAGAATCGAACCGTCACCGGTAATGTTGATGACCGTCTTTTCAGGATGCGCCCGTTTCGCGCCGATGGCTGCAGGCAGTCCAAAGCCCATCGTTCCCAAACCGCCGGAATTGATCCACTGTCTTGGACGGTCAAACGGATAGTGCTGCGCCGCCCACATCTGATGCTGACCGACGTCAGAAGTGATAATCGCCTGTTCGCCCACCAGCTGACCGAGACGCTCTATCGCCCACTGCGGTTTGATGACCTCATCACTGTCGACATAGGACTGCGGATGCAGTTCATCATAACGCTTTAGAATTTCACGCCACGCCTGATAGCGGTCAGTGTTGACATCGTCAAGCATCGGCAGCATCTTCTGCACCACCTGTGCAACATCCCCGACAATGGGATAGTCCACATCCACCAGTTTGGCGATGTTTGCCGGGTCAATGTCGACATGAATAATATCTGCATACTTGGCAAACTCCGAAAGTTTCCCTGTTACACGGTCATCAAAACGCGCTCCAAGGGAAATGACAAGGTCAGTCTCACTCATGGCCATGTTCGAAGCATAGTTTCCGTGCATACCGAGCATCCCCAGAAGCAGCGGGTTCTTCGCACCCATAACACCGCGTGCCATGAGTGTCTCAACTGCCGGTATCTGCGTCTTTTCCGCCAGTTCCCGTACCAGTTTGTAGGCATTGGAAAGTACGACACCGCCACCAATGTAAAGCAGCGGTTTTTTAGCCTTTTTAATCGCCTCTACCGCTTTTTCAATCTGACGGTTATTCCCTTTGTATG
>WGDG01000041.1 GCA_015493425.1 Sulfurovum sp. | reverse complement strand
TTTTAAATGGATATTTCCGCCGCAGGTATAGCAGCAGCATTTGCACAGATGTCCGGCTGGGAGATTACCGCGACACTGCTTGGTATCGCCTATGTTATTCTTGCGGCAAAAGAGTCGCAGTGGGCATGGCCTTTTGCATTCTTCAGTACGCTGATCTACACTGTTATCTTCTGGGATGGGGCGCTGGTAGCCTCCTCATTGTTGAATTTTTACTATATGGTCATGGCTGTTTACGGCTTTATACTTTGGAAAAAAGATGAACATGGTGAGACACTGCCCATTACCAGATGGTCTTTAAAACATCATCTTGTTTTTATTGTTTCAGGGCTAATAGGCACGCTGCTTCTTGGTTATTTTACTTCCACCTATGCCGGTGCGAAATTTGCCTACCACGATGCCTTTGTTATGGTCTTTTCAGGTATTGCCACATGGATGATGGCCAAGAAGGTACTGGAGAACTGGCTCTACTGGATGGTAGTCGACTCTGCTGCAACTGTGCTCTACTACAAGTCTGGCTATCTGGCAACCATTGTACTCTTTGTACTCTATGTCATATTGGCATTCTACGGCTATGCAAGCTGGAAAAAGGCATACGGTGAACAGAGCCGTACTTGAAAAGCTTGCACTTTTCAAAAACGACCCCATACGTTCTATAACGCCTGTTGGTACACAGGGCTACTGCAATCTCAACTACCGTATTGAAACCATAAAGCATACCTATCTCCTACGGATTTTCAAAGAGGAGGGGATTGACCGCCAAAGAGAGTTTTTTTTACAGCAAAAGGCAGCAGATCTCAGCATTGCACCCCGTCCGCTGCTAATTGACCTCGATGCGGGATGGATGATGACGGAATTTGTCAATGGGGAGCATCTGGAAATACTGAATGAAAGCGGTATGAGGTCATTGGCAAAGGTACTGCAAACGCTTCATACCATTGAAATCGATATGCCGTCTTTGGCACTTTATGATCTTTTTAAAGAATATAATGCAGAGATTGAGCGTGTATTTAACCTGCTTGATACCTATCCCAAAGAGATTGTGCTGTGCCACAATGATCTCAACCCTAAAAATCTGCTATGGCAAGAGAATGAAGTAGCCCTCATTGACTTCGAGTATGCCGCAGCAAACGATCGCTATTTCGATGTGGCCGCGGTATGTGAGGAGTTCAATTTGTCACAGGAGGCACAGGAGAAGTTTTGTTCTTTCTATTTTGAGGGAGACTATATTGTGCAGAAAGTAGAAGCGTACAGAGTAATTTACAGACAACTGTGCAATGAGTGGTTTGAGGGGAGATAACCCCTCTTTTGATAGCTGTTTATCGATATTGGCTTTGTACAGGTCGGTTTGGTTGTGCCGCATTGGCAGGTTGCATCTGAATAACTTTTGGCTGGCTGCCTACGGTATCGTCTTGCGGTTTTGGAGCAGGCTGCCCGATGTTCTGGGGTACTGCGGGGCGTCCCATTGCTTTGAGTGAAGCAATGGAGTCATTGATGTTTTTGTCGTTTGCTGTACGCGCATTGCTGATAAGCTGGTACTCCGCTTCAAAATCAAGCTGTGGGCTGGCACCCATGCCGTATGCTTGCTGATATGCGGCAATAGCATTGCGTGTCATCGGCCCGACGGAGCCGTCAATGGTTCCATGGTAAAAACCAAGTACCTTTAAGGCTGTCTGAATACGCTTGCCGCGGGTAATTTTATCATTACCCCGTGCAATGAGGTTGCGGTCAAAAGCAAAGAGGGTACCAAGATAGATAAGTGTATCCCTCTCTTCAGGTCTGAGGGCAGCGGTGTTACCGATGCCATAGGCATTGTTCATCTCTTTGATTGCTGTACGTGTTTCAAATGAGTTGACTTCTCCATCGAGTGCACCATGGTAGAAACCAAGCCCTTTCAGCGCTTTTTGTATTTTCATAGCATCATTCATAACCGGTGCGGAGACACGCTTGGTTGTGTGGTATTTTTTATGTGACTTTCTGTGCACGGGTCTGTATCGTGGCTGTGAAGATTTTTTGCTGTTATACACCTCATTGGTGATGACAGAGCCAACCGCGCCTCCGACCAGCCCTCCGACCAGTCCGTCTGCAAAATCGGCATACGCCAGTGTCCCGCAAAGCAGCAGTCCCGTCAAGGTAAGTGAAAGTGGTGCCTTTTTCATGTGTTCATCCTTTTATATATCAATAGAATATTGTATGACAAAGCGGCTTAAAGACGCTCTTTTACTCCACAGTGACAGATTTAGCCAGGTTACGTGGCATATCGACATCATTTCCAAGCCGTACAGAGATCTCCAGGGCAAGCAGCTGTGTGACGACCATCATCTCAAAAAACTCCACCATCGGATGAGAACTGTATTGTGTCTGGACAAAATCATCAGCAAGTTCAAAAGGCAGCGGAGAGATGGCACAGATGGTGGCATCTCGTGCGCTGAGCTCTTCAACATTGGATTTTATCTTGTCATAGTGCATCGTTTTAGGCATCAGGGCGATGGTGAAGAGTTCTGCATCGGCCAGGGCAATGGGACCATGCTTCATTTCACCGGCAGGGTAGCCCTCTGCATGTAGATAGCTGATCTCTTTGAGCTTGAGTGCGCCTTCGAGGGCAAGGGGGTAGAAGATGTCACGTCCAATGAAGAAAAAACCGTGACCATGTAGGTAGCGTTTGCTCAGACGGTGCAGTTTGGCATGCAGTTCGTCAGTGACGATAAGTGCTTTTGGCGTATGGAGCATTGCATCGATCTCCGATTTCAGCACCTCTTTGGAAAGTGTTCCTTTAACCTGCCCTACATAGAGTGTCAGCATCCAGAGTACCATTGTCTGGGTGGCAAAGGCCTTGGTGCTTGCCACGCCTTTTTCAATACCTGCACGTGTCAGGATGGCAGTATCGCTCTCACGGACAATGGAGGAGTTGTCGACATTACAGACACTGAGACTTTTGAGCCCTGCGCGTTTTGCCATCTTCAGCGCTTCAAGGGTATCTGCCGTTTCACCGCTTTGACTGATGGTAACAAAGAGCGTATCTTGTGTAAGCAGCGGCTCTTTGTATCGAAACTCCGAAGCGATCTCTACATCGCAGCGTATTTTTGCCAGCCGTTCAAAGAGGTATGCAGCAGTCAGTGCGGAGTGGTATGAAGTACCACAGGCACAGATCTTGATGGCGTTAATACCTTCAAAGAAGTCGGCATCGAGTTCATCGAGTACAATTTCTTCTTCAAGTACACGTCCCATCATGGTTTCACCCATGACACGGCTCTGCTCGTAGATCTCTTTTTCCATGAAAAAGCGGTATCCCTCTTTTTGCGCCATTGCCTTGTCTGCGATGAGTGGCTGGGTATGGAATACTTTTTCACCGTGGCTGTCAAAAAGATGTACTTTACCGTTTTGAACGTAACCATATTCACCGTCTTCAAGGTAATAAACTTCATTTGCTTTGCCTATAATAGGCGTATCTGAAGAGGCGAAGTAAACCTCTTCGCCGTCAAAACCGATGAGCATCGGTGAGCCGTTTTTGGCAAAAAAGATCGTATCGGGTGCCGCTTCGGTAATGAGCAGTGTCGCATACGCGCCTTCAAGACGATTGACAGTCTTTTTGAATGCTTCAAAAGGAGTAAGCCCCTCGTTGTGGTACTTTTCAAAGAGGTGCACAATGGTTTCGGTATCAGTTTGGCTGAGAAAAGTGACTCCTCCTTGCTGCAGCTCTTTTTTGAGCTCCTGATAGTTCTCGATGATACCGTTGTGTACAACGTAAGAATAGGCACCAAGATGCGGATGGGCATTGAGTTCAGTGGGCTTGCCATGGGTTGCCCAGCGGGTATGGCCGATAGAGACACCAAACCCCTCTGAAGTATAGTTTTTGGTTTTTTCCCGCAGGTTTTTAAGTTTGCCTACGGCTTTGAAGTCGTGAAGTTTTTTGCCTTCGATAATAGCGATGCCCGCTGAGTCGTAGCCTCTGTACTCAAGCTCCTGCAGTCCGTCAAGGAGTATCTCTTTTTTCTCTTTCGGGCCGATGTAGCCGACTATCCCGCACATTTACGCTTCCTTCTTGTCTGTTGTCAGTTTTTCGATAATTCGTTCCGTATTATGGCAGAAATTTCCATTCTTTTCGATGAGGAACATATCGCGCACACGGTTTTTGAGTGTATGGACTTTCGCTGTGACAATGTCGATGCCCATCTCGTCGAACATATCGATGATATAGGCAAGCAGCCCCCGCTGGTTTTTACTTCTAAGATGCATAATGGCATAGCTTTTGGAGTGGTCGCAGTCTATATCGATATCCTCTTTTTTAATAAGTGGGATCGATTCGATGCTCTTCTTGGTCGGGTCGAATGCATCGGTGATAATTTGCTCAATCATTCCTACCTCGTCGTCATCTACCCGTGTTGCAAAGTCTATCTTGAAGTATTTGAGTTCATTGAAAAGTTTGCTAATGTCCATATTGACTACCTCAAGTGTACTGAGTTTGCCCAGCAGATAGCTTAGATTGATGGAGTCAGCACGGATGATCTCAATGGTTAGATATTCATGATTACTAATATGGTAGGTGTAGTGTTCGGTTTTAAATGCTTTTTTGGCAATTTCAATGATACGTTCGGGGCGATAGCGCAGAAAAAGGAGGTTGGAAGGCATTTCGAGAATCTTTTTCTGTTCGCTTCGCTTAAGTGCCAGAAATGTCGGGTGGCGTTTGAGTGCCTGCTCTTTTTTGGCGCGTTTGGCTGCTTCATCGAGCATAGCCGTACGTCCCAGCACTTCGAGTGAGTGTTTGTAGAGCGTACGCAGCAG
>WGDG01000040.1 GCA_015493425.1 Sulfurovum sp. | reverse complement strand
GTTATAATGACTGTGAAAATATCCTCAACTTAGCTGCTGTCCACATACGACCGGCGGCGCTGTCCAAATGCTCCGGCGTGGAGAGTCAACACCCTTGCCCTACAAAAGCCATCTCATTGCTTCCCTATGGGTAAAATCCTCTGTTTTACAAAGACCACCGTCCCCCACATAATCGCCCTCGCCTGAAGACCATCTCTGTCTTCGGATTGTACGATCCTCGTACAACCATGCCTCTCAAAAAGCCTGTTCAGCAAAGCACTGTCAGCCTCTTCGAAATACCGCTCTCCCTCGACCTTTCTACCGTGTTTCGGTGTTCTATCAAACAACAGTCAAACAAATTTCAATCAGAAAAATACCATTTTAAGGGGATCCCTGAAAATATCAATGCTTATTTTGCTTCTGCAATCAAACAACGGTGAAGCAAATATTTTATATTTATAATCCAAAATATGGGGCATTTCAATAAAATATCTACCTAAGAGAGCGTCCATCGTGAAGCAACGGTGAAGCAAACTATACATTATCTCGCCCACCATGGAATATATTTACGAGCACGACTACCGACACTCTCATCGTAGATAAGTATCTTGTCTGCCTCTAATGTATCATTGATAATCTTGGAGACCATGGAGCGGTTTTTCTCTTCGATACCAAACCTCTCCCTGAGAGAGGTATTAGTCATATAGTCATGCTCAACATACTTCAAAGAGGCATGAAGATAGCAAGCCCTAATCCGATCTTCCTTGTCCATCTCTTTCAGCTCTTTATGTGCGAACAGTATAGCAATTGTATGTTCTAATGAGGCGCTAAAGATCGGGGCAGGCAGTTGATAAACTTCTGTCTCGAAAACGACCTTGTCTATGCCGCTTCCCCTCTCCTCGCATATCCCCATGCGACGCATCAACGAAGCCAATGCTTCGTTTCTTGATTTTGGAGGATTGTCCAAAAAGCGCTCGGTCGGAACAAGCGGCAAACCCGGATTGGTTACCTCTATACGATTTGAAAATATCTCGATCATCGGCCCGGTTCCTATTTGAAAAAAGTCTTGATGGATCAATGCATTGGCGACAAGCTCTCGTATGGCAAGTTCCGGATACATAGGAACTGTCTCTCAAAATGCTTGTTTAATAACTTCATTGGTAGGCAAAATAGAGTTGATGTAGCTTATCAGACCTTCAAATCCACAGGCATACCCCTTTTTGCCCACCTGTTCTCTAACCGTTTTGATCTTGTTGGTAGATTCATACTGAATCACCCTTATCGCTTTGCGACCTAATCCCTTAAACTGACTCAGATCTTTGGCAAAAAGTATCGCACCAAGATTGGTAATATTCCATTGTCCTCCATCGTTTTTTACGATAAGCCCATCCGAACGCAGAGCTTCCAAAATACCACTGCGCCCTTCAGGCAAAGGTTTTTTTAAGAGATCAAAATATGCCGGATAATCAATGAGTTCTAAAACGTAACTCTCTTCCAGCTGCTCTGCCGCTATTTGCTTTTCAAATGGGATATTATCGAAAATTCTCCATAGTTTTCGCTCTTTTTCGGGATACTCTTTGAGCTTCTTTTTATAAGAGCCTACACGAATGTACTCTGTTTGTTTAAATCGTGTGGGATGTCTAAAAGCAGCCGAAATCTCTAAAACCACAACTCTTTTTTCGTTTACTTCAATTGTGTGAAAATGAAATTCTACCTTGGGGTCAAGCAGTCTCAAAAGCCAGTTTTCCAACTCTTCATTTCCCTCTTTGGTGGATGCTGGTTGAAAAGTTGTTCCAAGCACCTCATGCGATGTATCGTCTATACCCCATACCATATAAGCACTGTTTTTACCGTGTAACGCGGCACCGTTGGAGAGTGCTGAAATATATTCTCCTATCTCTTCAGGAATAGCTTTATTGTGTTTAAACTCTATCCACTCTGTTTCATTTGGATATTTGAGCAGTTCTCTTAATAGTCCTAAATAGTATCTGGTATCTCTATCAATGCTCATTGTTCCGTCCTTCTATCTCTGCGACAATCGCATCAATTTGTTGTCAAGATTGTATCATAAAGCACCCTAAACGTCTTCGGATTACCCCTGTTTTACAAAAACCTCCGTCCTCCACATAATCGCCCTCTCCTGAAGCCCATCTACGCTCTCAGATCGTGCGATCCTCGTGCAGCCATGCCTCTCAAAAAGCCTGTTCAGCAAAACACTGTCAACCTCTTCGAAATATCGCTCCGTCTCACCCTGATTTCTATTTTCATAACTCGTCCAATACCTCATCTAACGTTTTTAATTTTAGTTTGCCTTGATTGTAGAGATTCACCTCCTCGACCGCTTCTCTGAGCCCTTCGAGTATCTCCTCTTTTGTCGGCTCCCGATACTCTTCATCCCGCATCTGAAAGGGCAGCCCACCTACTTTTTGGACTTTGTGCAAAAAGATATTGATCGCGTCGCTCACGCTGATACCGTATCCGGCAAAAATCTCTTTTGCGCTCTGCCACGCCTCCGGATCGACTTTGATCGAAGTCTGTTTTCGAACACTTTTTGCCATGGTTTGTCCTTTGATAATTCTTTTGAATTATTATAGCAAGTTTTGACTGTTTTGTAAATGCAGGTGTGCACCCACAATACTCCAGATATTGATTGTCAAATAAAAGTAAGTCAGATTGTCATGTTTTTGGGGTCGAATGGGTAATAGTTGATTACCAAAACGGATGGAAAAAGTGGTCGGTGATGTCTGGTAACCGCTCCCGGGCGATGTTGACAAATTGGCGGGCTTGCAGGGAAGTGACCCTGTTGGTTCACTGAAGCGCTACCCGCCATACAATCGCAATCTGTTCGACGACGATGTTGCTTTTTTTGGGCTTGATGGTGAACGACTCGATGGGATGG
>WGDG01000039.1 GCA_015493425.1 Sulfurovum sp. | reverse complement strand
GTACTGAACCTCGGCATTAACCAGAACCCTTCCAATGTCAACCCGGACTTTTTCGATGCACATGGTAAAAGTTTCATCATGCTCTCCGAAGCCTACCTTGACGGCAAGTGGGGAAACACCGAAATCAAACTGGGGCGGCAGATACTCGACACACCGCATGCGGACAGCGACGACATCCGTATGATCCCGAACTATTTCGAAGCCTATACGCTTACCAATACCGATATTGAAAACCTGACACTTCAAGCCGGGTTTATCAGAACCATGGGTGGCTGGGAGAACGGTGTGGATGCCTCCCGTTTCGTGCGTATCTATGAAACCCTTGGAAGCGATGAAGCAACCGACGGTGTCTATTACGGCAGTGCCGTCTATGAGGGCATCGAAGATCTGACACTGAGTCTATGGTATTACAACTTCAAAGATATTGCCGATGTCGTGTACGCCGAAGCCGGCTACAGCCACATTGTCTCGGACAATCTCCAGATCATTTTGGGGGTACAGTATGACAGTGCCAGAGACAGCGGCGCAGCACTGTTTGGCAGACAGGATTCAAACACACTTGGACTCAGTGCGGAACTTGCATTCGAACAGACCGGCATTCATATTCTTGGCGCCTACAACAAAGACAACGGCGATACAGGTGCATCACCGTTCAGCCTCGGCGGCGGCCCCTTCTTCACCTCCATGGAAGACCAGACACTCGACTTGCTCGGCGCCCCCGGAGAAGCCTGGATGCTTGGCGGCGGCTACCACTTCAGTGCCGTCGGCATTGACGGACTCAATGCCGGTATTGCCTACGGCCACTTCGAAGCGGACAATAGATCCTTGTACGAGTCGCATGAAACGGATGCGGTCATAGAGTACACCTACAACGACCGCATTACCCTCACCGCCGCATTTGCCGATGTGGTATTTGAATCCGGGAAAGATGACAATGGCAACAAACTTCAGGATTTCAAACAGTTCAGGTTTGTAGTGAATTATAGTTTATAGGGTATTGTCATCCCGCACTTGATGCGGGATCTTGATGATGTTCAGCAAATTAACGCAAAGATTCCTGGTCAAGCCAGGAATGACGGACTTTTACTTCCCGCCGCACTTTCCCTGACCACACTTCATACCGGAAGCTTTCTTTTCCATCTTGCCGCCGCCGCACTTCATCATACCTTTTCCGCCTTTGGCGTTGCACATCATATTCATGGCCTTTTCATCCCATTTGCTGTCAAAGTTGTCAAATACCCAGTTGGCAACCGTGTCAAGCTCTTCTGCTGAGAGAGCTTTTCCAATGGCAGGCATAATACCGAACTTTTTAAGTGCCATTGGCATGCAGTGTGCCTTGTCAGCGCTGGGGTTGACGATATAGTCCTTAATGAATGCAACCACTTTTGCCTTGTCACCGCCGAAATCGTGCTTGAGTTTGGCAGAAACCTTGCTCATCGGCGGTGCTTTCATGTTTTTCATCATCTTCTCTTTCATCGACATGCGTTCCTGCATGCTCATCTGTTTCATTTTCGTCTCGCTCATCATCGGTTTTAGCATATGGCATGCTTTACAGTTCGCCTCATAGATCTCGTTACCGCTTTTGGCACTCAGAGTCAGTGTGGAAAAGAGCACTGCTGCTGCAATCAGAGTTAATTTTTTCATGGTTTGTCCTTTTGGTTTGGTTTGTATGGGTATTGTACTGGAAAAGTGTGCATAGAGTGTGCACACTTCCTGCACGGAATTCCGTTACCATTCTCCATAGAAAAGTTATTGTACAATGGCTGTATGGAGAACAATAGATGAAGATACTACTGATGGAAGACGATCCTGTACTGGGGGATATTATTGCCGATTATCTGGAGCAGCACTACACCACTGTTGACAGGGTATTTGACTCGGCAGAAGCGCAGCAGTGCATCGATAAGCAGCGTTATGATCTCTTCATCTTCGACATCAACGTGCCGGGTAAAAGCGGCATCGAACTCATTGAAGAGCTGCGCAGTTTCAACGACACGACACCTGCCATCATCATTACCGCATATGAAGATACCGCACACCTCAAGGCCGGTTTCGATGCCGGAGCGCACGACTACATCCGGAAACCTTTCGAACTCGAGGAGCTGCGGCTGCGCATCGAGAAGAGCAAGGCGCTTTTTGGCATCGAGCAGGAGACACCCGTGAAGATCGACGAAGAACGTACATACTACCCCAAAAGCCATACGCTTCGCACCGACACAGGAACCGTACAGCTCAAACCCAAAGAAGCACAGATGCTGGAGTACTTCATCGCCCATGCGGGGCGGCTCATTTCAAATGAGGAGCTGGTGCAGAACCTCTGGGAGTTCGAACAGCTTCCAAGCGACGCAACGCTTCGCTCCTACATCCGTAACCTCAGAGAGCATATCGGTGCGGATAAGATCATCACACAGCGCGGCATGGGGTACAGGTATGAATGAACTCGAACGCAGATCGTTTTACTCCTTTTTGGGGCTTTATATTTTCTCTTCGCTGCTCTTTATTCTGCTGATCGGTTTTTGGTACTACACAGCGCAAAAACATGCGCTTGAGAATGAAATACACTACAAGCTCGAACATCTGGCCGACAAAAAAGCCGGAGAGCTTATTATGCGCCATATGCACGGTACACCGATGGCACCCATCAAAGTTCCCAAAGGGATCGAAATGGCACTTATCGATACATCCTCCAGGGTGGTCGAAGGAAAACTGCTGATTCCAAATCTGCCTGTAAAGCCGGGCTACTTCAAGATAAACGGCTACAACATTCTCATCTCCGATGCCCCCAAAGAACACATGGGTATTGCCTATGTCATTGTACAAACCGACCTTTTGAAAAAAGCACTGGCGACACTGAAACAACGCGTGCTGATTGGGATGGGCATTGTTTTCCTGCTGGTCATCACCGTTGCATGGATACTGTCAAAAATATTTCTGCGGCCGGTACAGCAGCGTGTTGCACAGGTTGAACGTTTCATCAACGACATCACCCATGAGCTCAACACCCCCATCAGCTCGCTTTCAATGTCTACCGAACAGGCACTCAAAACCGGCAACTGCACCCCAAGGATGCTCAAAAACATCTCTGTCAGCACCAGACAGCTCTACGACATCTACCGCTCGCTGACCTACCTGAACTTCAATACCCCCCAACCTGCATACGAAGCCATCGATATTAAAACGGTACTGGAAGAAAGTGTCGAATACTACCGCCCCCTTGCGGAGATCAAACGTATCACACTGGACTTGAAAGCGGCACCCCTTTCCTCTGTCACCCCAAAAACCGAACTGGGTCTGCTCTTTGGTAACCTCATCGGCAATGCCATCAAATATTCTCCGCCAAACTCAACGGTGACACTGCGTTTAGAGGGACATACATTTACCATCGAAGACAACGGCATTGGTATCGATGAAAAACACCAGAAAACAATCTTCAAAAAGTTTACCCGCGGTACCGGATACTCAGGCGGCTTTGGTGTGGGGCTGAGTATTGTCAAAAGCATCTGTGACGAATACGGCATAGATCTGAAGCTCGACTCCAAAGAGGGAGAGGGAACGAAGTTTACGCTGGTGTTTAAAGGGGTGATATAGCGCGTTATTGGTTATTAGTTGTTGTCATCCCGGACTCGATCCGGGATCTTGACGCTCTTTTGCCAATTGACGCAAAGATTCCTGCCTTCACAGGAATAACCTTTACACCTCATTTTCAATCCTCCATCATCAATTATCAATCACTCTGCCCTCTATAACTGCTGCAGGCAACAAGCGGTGGGAGTTCGGACAGTACCTTTTGAAGTGCAGATTTCCAGCAATCCATTATTGCATTGTCTTCATCACTCAGTGTATAGACCATCCATTTTCCACTGTGCCGGGCAGATACAAGTCCTGCCTCGCGCATCTGTTTGAGATGCCTGGAGACCAGCGGCTGGGAGAGTGAAAGGGTGTCGCAGATCTCACAGACACAAACACCCTCTTCGCGTTGCAGCAGTGCGGCTATCTTAACACGGTTGGGATCTGAGAAAATTTTTGCCAGTGTGACGATCTTTTCCATCAATTTTCTCCATTTAAGTTTTATATAACAATTTTGTTATATGATTCTACCATAACCTATCTTGAAGGAGCCCATAATGGAAGTAACACATTTTCTTGAAGCACTCTGGCAGCTGAGCATTGCCATGGCACCCTACATCCTGTTTGGGCTTGTTTTTGCAGGCATACTGCACGAAGTGGTACCTGACAGCATCGTAACAAAGCATCTTGGCAGCGACAATGTCTCTTCGGTGGTCAAGTCGACCCTCTTCGGTATTCCCCTGCCTGTCTGCTCCTGCGGGGTCATTCCTCTGGCGGCTTCCATCAAGAAGTCGGGTGCAAGCAAAGGGGCTACCCTCTCCTTTCTCATCTCCACCCCCATCACCGGCGTGGACTCCATTCTGGCCACTTACGGGATTTTTGGATGGATCTTCACCCTCTACCGTATCGTCACCTCGATGGTCATCGCCGTTGCGGCGGGGATTTTGACCAATATTTTCGACAAAACGGATAAAGAAGAAAAGAACGAGCCAGAAAAACAAAGCCCTGCACCCAAACCGGCCTTTGGTGCTGTAGGGGTACAGCACCCTACACAAGCAGCCGCACCATCCTTTCAAATAAAAGCATCACAAAGTGATGCAAACCATAATTCCTCAGAAGGTGAATTGCGAAGCAAGAGAAGCTCCCCTGGGGGATTCCTAATTCCTAACTCCTCATTTACTTCCGATAAGGAAGTATCCTCCTGCTGCGACAGCGAAACAACAAAAAGCTTCTCGTTTGTCGCAGCCATGAAGTATGCCTTCATCACCCTGCTTGGTGACATTGCCAAGCCGCTCTTCTGGGGGCTGCTGCTGGGTGCGCTCATCACCGTGGCTATTCCGGACAACCTCAGTGAACTGCTCAAGGAGTACAACTGGCTGAGTTATATCATCGTACTTGCCATTGCTGTACCAATGTATGTCTGTGCCACAGCTTCACTGCCCATTGCTGCCGGCCTGATGCTCAGCGGCGTAAGTGCGGGGGCGGCATTTGTCTTTCTTTCGGCAGGGCCTGCTACAAACACCGTCACCATCGGGGTAGTCAAAAAGATGCTGGGCAGCCGCTCGCTGGCGATCTATCTTGGTACCATCATCATAGGCAGTGTTATCTTTGGACTGGGGCTTGACTTTGTCTTCGATGCTTCCAACATCGATCCTGCATCACTGGTACACATGGATGAGCACGGCGGTATCATTGCTACGCTCAGTGCGGTTGTACTGTGGGGACTGGTACTCTATTTCATTGCCAAACCGTGGTTTACCAAAAAATCAGAATGCAGCGGCGGTAGCTGCTGTGGAAGCTGAGTATATGATATTTTTGGCTATACTGATTCAAAGCAGAAAGGAGTGTGCATGAAAACGACCATTGTCAAACTGCTCTTACTGCTCTCACTCTCTTTCAACATTACCCATGCGGCGTTCATCGCCATGGAGGATGACCATACAGCGTGCCACCATGCCACCACAACCCAGTTCGTTTCCGAACAAAGCAGCGGTGACGATTGCGGCGACCTATGTAAAATGCACCACTTTTTCCACTTTATGGCCATTCTCGACACGGCACTCCCTACGCTGGACGTACCTGTACTGCAGGATACACCACAGACAAAAGTAACGGCATACACGCCGCCTTTTGAAACCACAGAACACAAACCTCCTATACTCTTCTGATTACAACTACTTTTAAAACCTAATTAACCTATATATTGGATTTGGTCATGCCAAACCAAAACGATTGTCCAGATCACTGAAAATTATATATTTATATGACACCATATTAAAGGATTTTGCCAATGCAAAAGACACTCTTTCTTTTTACAACACTCTCCCTCTCTCTTTTTGGGATGAGCTATGAACAGTTCAAGGCCTACACCCTCAAGCACTCGCCGGTGCTGCAACAGCAGCAGCTGAAGGTGGAGATGGCCAATGCCCAAAACGGCATAGCACTGAGGGCACAGAACCCTTCTCTTTATGTCGGGGGCGCAGACTACAACCCCAAAACCGGCTCGAACGAATTTGGCTACTCCGTCAGCCTTTCCCAGCCGGTACGAACCGGTAGCTTCTACGAAGGCGTGCAGGCGACCGCAAACGCCAACCTCTCGCTGTCGCAGGCGTATGCCATGGAGGGGCGGGCAGGCTACTTGAGAAGTCTGGAGAGCCTCTACACCGACTATGTCTACCAGAGCAGACTGCTGAGGCTGCTTGAAGCGGAGTACCATCTTTCGCAGAAGGTAACCGCCATGGTCTTCAAACGCTACAAAAACGGCTCAGAGAACAGGGTTGCCTACCTGCAGGCAAAAACACAGACATCGATACTCAAAACGCAGCTCTACGCCGCACGCCAGCAGCGCGATACCCTCTACTACCAACTGCTCGCTACAGCAGGATTTGGCAAAAAAGTGTCGCTTTCAAAAACCTTCATCTACGGTGTCAGCGCAGCCACTTCTGAAACGGGCAAAATGACACCGCTTGAAGCGATACTCCTTGCCAAAGAGAAGCTCTACCGGAGCAAAGCGATCGCTGCGCAGGGAAGCTTCACACAGTACGAGCTCAATACCGAACTGGAAAAAGAACCCGACCAGTCCATCTTCCGTGTGGGGGTCTCCATCCCACTGGCGATCAACCATGACCGAAGCGAAGAGCGGATGCTGGCAAAGCTGCAGCAGAACGAGGTAGCACTCGAGCGCCGACAGCTTGCTGTGACGCTCAAAAACCAGAAGCAGATGTTCAAAAGCGCCATCAGGGAGCTTACCGCACAGTACCATGCACTGCAGAGCCTGCAGAGGGAGCAGAAAGAGCTTACCGCCCTGCTCCAGGAGGGGTACACCATCTCCAAGGGGTCGCTGTTTGAACTGATGACGGCCAAGAGCAGGCTGATCCAGACACGCAAAGCCCTGCTTCAGACACAGAAAACGATCAACAAGAAAAAAATAGAATTACGCTTTTTACAAGGAGCTTACAATGACTAAAAAATTACTGCTACTCATCCTGCTGCCGCTGGCACTTACTGCACAGGACATCACCATGGCACATGCCAAAGAAGAGAAACTTGGAAAAATTGTTTCTGTCAACGCACAGATCACACAACTTTCAAGCCAGAAACAGAAGATTGTCTCACGCCTTCCGGGACATGTGGAACACTACTTCGTTACCCCCGGGCAGCAGGTTAAAAAAGGCGACAAGGTCGTACTCATCGAATCGATCACTCTTTCCAAGATGACGGCGGAGTACCTCGCACTCAAAAAGCAGGCAAAGGCGGCCAAGGAAAAGCTGGAGACTGCCCGTAAGCTCTACAAAAAAGGGCTCACCTCCCAAAGTGAATTCAATCAGGCTATCATAGAATCTGAGAATGTCCTATCCCGACTGAATACACTCCGTTCACAGCTGGATTCACTGGGTATCGATACGACCACACTTAAAAAGGCTACGGATCAGCTCACATTACGCGCACATGCTGATGGTATGGTAGGCGACATCTTCGTACCCCTGCACTCCAATGTGGATGCGGAAGAGCCGCTGATGTCCATTGTCAACCAGAATGCCTTCTACGCCATTGCCTATCTCAGTGTCGCCGATGCAATGCACCTCTCAACCAAAAGCATCGGAGAGCTTACCTATGCAGGTAAGAGCTACAAAGCACACTTTGTACAGCTGATGCCTGTTATCGATGAAGAGACACAACGTGCAAAAGCACTCTTCACACTCGATTCACACCCCAAAAATACCCTCATCAATACCTTTACCCAGATGCAGGTTGCCCTTCCTCCCTACACCAAAGCAGTTACCGTGAGCAAAAGTGCACTGTCGCTCTTCAAGGGCGAATGGGTCGTCTTTGTCGAAAAAGAGCATAATAAGACCCATGAGAAAGAGGAACACAAAGCCAAAAAGGAGACAGAAGAGGAAGAGAATGAAGAGGCAAGTCCCTATGTGCCAAGGGTAGTAGAGCCCATCGCCTACTTTGGCGACTATGTTGCCGTCAAAGGCCTCAAAGCGGGTGAAGCGTATGTCGCTTCAGGCGTCTACTTTGTCAAATCGATGCTGCTTAAATCAGCTATCGGTGACGGGGATTAGGAGCCTAACATGAAATCTTTTTTTGAACTGCTCATCCGTTACAAGTTTCTCGTGCTGGCACTCTTTATCGCCATTGCAAGTTTCGGCTACCAAGCCTACCGTGAGATACCTGTGGACGCTTTCCCGGACATTACCCCCAAGCAGGTGATCATCTACACTGAAAGTCCGGGTAACTCCGCTGAGGATATAGAAAAACTCATTACCTATCCTGTCGAATCTGCCATGGCGGGACTGCCGGGTGTAAAGATGATCCTCTCCAACTCCATCTTTGGGCTTTCGTATGTTTCCATCTTCTTTGAAGACAGCTATGACACCTATTTTTTACGCCAGTTGATCACTGAAAGGCTTAACACCATCAAAATTCCAAAGGGATGGGGAAGACCGACCATGGGGCCCAATACCACAGGACTCGGGCAGGTCTTCTGGTACCAGATCAAAGATACTACCGGACAATACTCTCTCTCCAAACTGCGTGAACTGCAGGAGTATACTGTCGCGCCGCTCCTTAAGTCGGTCGATGGTGTCGAAGAGGTCGTTGGCTGGGGCGGGTTCGAGAAGCAGTACAATGTGCTTATCGACCCCAAACGCCTACAGGCAACCGACACAACCTATGATGAAATTGTCCAGGCACTCGAACGCTCCAACATCTCCGCAGGAGGACAGTACCTGGAGTTCAACCGGGAGCAGTACCTCATCAGGGGTGCAGGCTTCTACCAGACGCTCGATGACATCCGCAACACCGTCGTACGCAGCAAAGGGCTGCTTTCTGTCACCGTTGGCGACATCGCAGAGGTCAAAGAGGGCAAGGCGCCTCGTTTTGGTGCAGTGACCGTTGACGGCAAAGAGGCGATGTTCGGTATGGTATTGCAAAGAAGCGGCACCAACGCCGCCAAAGTGGTCGAGTCCATCAAGAAAAAACTGCCACTGGTCAATGCCGCACTCCCCAAAGGGGTGGTAATAAAGACCATCTACGACAGAACGGAGATCACCCACAAAGCGGTCAACACAATGACCTCCGCACTGCTTACAGGCTCCATTCTGGTGGCAATCATTCTCTTTTTGTTCCTCTTAGAACTACGCTCAGCATTCATCGTCATTCTTTCACTGCCGCTTTCGCTGCTGATCGCCTTTTTGATGATGCGTGAATACGGCATGTCGGCAAACCTCATGAGTCTCTCAGGCCTTGCCATCGCCATCGGTATGATCGTCGACGGTACCATTGTTGTTGTAGAGAACAGCTTCCGACTGATGCATGACAACCCTGAAATGTCACGTGCCGAAGTGATTGCTACGGCAACCGCTGATGTAGCCAAACCGGTCATCTTCGCCCTGCTCATCATCGCAGTCGTCTTCATTCCGCTGCTAAGCCTCAACGGTCTGGCAGGGAAACTCTACACACCTATGGCACTGGACATCGTCTTTGTCATGCTTGGCTCCCTTGCTGTGGCACTGCTGCTGGTACCCGTACTCTCCTTTATGCTGCTCAAACCTGCCAAGCATGCCAACTCGCCGCTCATGCACAGCATTAAAAAGGTTTATACCCCTATGCTGGAGTTCGCACTCAAAAACGCCAGAAAGCTGGTTGCCGTTACCTTTGCTATCTTCCTTCTGCTTGCTGCACTGCTGACACAGCAGGGGCGAGAATTTATGCCCGAACTCAACGAAGAGTCCATCATGTACCGTGTCATCGCCATTCCGGGAACGGCACTGGGACAGAGTATCAATACAAGCAAAGCAATAGAGAAATACATCCTGAAACAGTATCCCGACAAGGTCGACTCCGTCCTCTCCATGATAGGACGAAGTGAAAAAGGGGAAACCGCACAGGGTAACTACATGGAGATACTTTTGACATTAAAGCCCGGTATAGAGGATATCGAAGGGCTTGCAAAAAAGATGACAAAGGAGCTGCAGAGTCACTTTACCTATGTACAGTTCATCCCTACACAACCCATTGCAATGCGTATAGAAGAGCTTCTGGAGGGGGTGAAAGCCGAACTTGCCGTCAAGATTTACGGTGAAGATCAGAAGGTACTCGACCGCATCGCCACACAGATACAGCAGGCAGTCTCCGGTATAGAGGGACTTGAGCGTCCGGAGATAGAGTCGCAGCTTGGACAGGCGCAGATCGTCATCAAACCTGACTACCTGGCACTCTCCCGCTATGGCATCAGTGTCGATGAAGTGATGCGCGTCATCAGAAACGGCATCGGCGAAGAGCCTGTAACCGAAAAAATAGAAGGCGTTAAGCAATTTGGTATCGTGCCAAAAATCAAAGATGCCAAAAAAGATATTGCCTCCATTAAGGCCGTACTCCTTCGAAGCAGCAGCGGCAAGGTGGTGCGGCTCGATCAAGTGTGCGACATCCGTGTCGTTCAGGGGCCGGCATTCATCAAGCGTGAGGATCTCAGCCGCTACATGGTCATCTCCATGGAAGTCGAGGGACGTGACATCGCCTCTTTCGTTGCCGAAGCGGATGCGAAGATCAAAAAAGAGGTAAAGATTCCCAACGGCTACTACATCAAGTGGGCGGGAGATTTCAAGAACATGCAGGAGGCGACTGCGACGCTGGCACTCATCATTCCCATCACTTTGCTGCTGATTACCCTGCTGCTCTATACAGCTTTTAATTCTTTCAAAAAGGCGTTCCTCATTCTGCTTGGGGTGCCTCTGGGACTCATCGGAGGGATTGCGGGGCTGGTTATCAGCGGCGAGTACCTGAGTGTCTCGGCCATTGTCGGCTTCATCGCCATCTTTGCCATCGCCATTCTCAACGGCATCGTGCTTGTCAGCTTCATCGACGAACTGCGTGAAAAGTTTCCGCATGTCAAAACAATAGACCTCGTCAAAGATGCCACACTACTGCGCTTGCGTCCGGTACTGATGACGGCATTTACCACCCTTTTTGGTATTTTACCGCTGCTCTTTGCCACCGGTGTGGGAAGCGAGATTCAATACCCGCTCTCCGTTGTCGTTACAGGGGGTATCATTTCTTCAACAGCACTGACACTGCTGATACTGCCGGGACTGTATATGCTGATGTTTGCAAGAGGGGAGATGAAGAGGAAGTGATGAAGTATTCCTCATCACGCACTCGATGCGGGGTTTTGGAATTCGTTATTGGTTATTGGTGTTTGTCATCCCAGACTTGATCCGGGATCTTGATGCTGTTTAGTTAATTGACGCAGAGATTCCTGCTTTCGCAGGAATGACGATGAGCCCTTATCATCCCGCACTTGATGCAGGATCTTGACGCTTCTTAGCTAATTGGCGTAAAGATTCCTGTTCAAGCCAAGAGTAACGAAGCAATCAGTAGAGCTTGTCAATAAACTGCTGAAGCTTCTCTTTGGCATTTTCAAGTAGCACTTTGCTCTTTTGAGACAGTTTTCCCTCTTCGGACATGGAAGTGTTCATAAATTGTTCAATACTTTCGATGAGCCTTTTTGTCTCATGCATTTCATTGAGTGACTTTGGGTGATATTCGTTTTCATGCTCTTTCACCCCTTCAATATGAAGGATACGCTTGAGTTTCCCATTCTGTTCACCCAAGACCACTTCATAGGTCTTGAGTACAGTAATCGCGTCATTCATATGGGCATCGACACGATCCATCTCTTCTTTACAGTTTCCTTTATGCTTAGCATACTCCTGTGCCTCTTCAAGTTGCTGCTTGGCAAACGCAAGATTGCTGCTTGACCGGGATGCCACACGGATACCGTAAATCATACCCATGACCAGCATAACCACAATAAAAACAAAGGCACCACCGAGGAAGAGATCTGGTTTTCCGCCAAACAGTGTAGCGTACCAGCCAAGCACCTTGGTTGCAGTTTCATGTGTAGGTACTTTGGTTACATCGAGCGTTACACCAACCTTTTCCGTTGCAAGGTAAATCAGTCCGGCAAAGGTCAGGAAACCGGCAATCAGTGCCAAAAGAAAACTGGTGAATTTACCACTGGAGATATCTTTGACGTCAAAAGGCGGCAGTTCTTCTTTGGGCTGAAAAGTTACAATATCTTCTGACGCCTCCTCATCATTTTCCTCATACCCAAGTACTTTTAAAAGTGATTCACTCTCATCGAGCGCATGTTCTTTCAGTGAGAGCTTTGCCTCTTCATAGCGTTTGAGATCATCCTGTAACAGCAGTTTACAGGCATCAAGCTGCTTCTCTGTATCGTCAACAATATGACGTGTCTTTTCAATCAGCAAGAGGGCTGCCTCATGCTTTTTGAGATTATCGATCTGTGCTTCTGCATCTGCATCAAGCGATGTATCTGCCTCTCCGCTTTCAGCAGTCTCTTCTTTGGCTGCTTTTGTTTCCTCCACTTCTGTTTCATTCTCTACAGGCTGTGCTTCTGAAGCTTCTGTCTCTTCAGCACTTTCAACAGCTTCTGGCTGCTGGGTTTCATGCTCACTTGACGTACTTTTTTTCACATCTTCACTCATTGTCTCTCCTTGTGTGTGACTATTGTTTCTATTTTAGCAAAAAAAGTGGTTGATTGTTTAATCTATATCAATTTTTTTCAGGATATGCGATATAATTTCCCACTATATTATCACTTAGGAACATTATGGGTATTCTTGTCGCACTGCTTGTGCTCTCATTTCTTATCTTTTTTCATGAACTCGGTCACTTTACGGCTGCTCGTCTTTTCGGGGTACGTGTCGATGTCTTCAGCATTGGCTTTGGCAAACGGCTATGGATCAAAAAGATCGGTCAGACAGAATGGAGTCTCTCCGCCATTCCCCTTGGCGGCTATGTCAAAATGAAAGGGCAGGACGATACAGATCCTACCCTTAAAAGTTCAGACCCGGACAGCTATAATGCCAAAAAACCGTGGCAGCGTATTGTTATTCTGCTTGCAGGCCCTTTTGCCAACTTTTTGATGGCATTCCTGCTCTACCTTGCCATTGCCTATATGGGTGTTCCCAAACTGCTTCCCTATGTCGGTCAGGTCAGCAAAGATGCTCCCGCATTTAAAGCCGGTTTGCAAAAAGGTGACAAGATCGTACAGATCAACGGACACAACATCCGATTTTGGGAAGAGATTGGCAAAGCAATCAATGAAGATACCGGCAAGATCACCCTTGTGATCGAACGCAAACAGCACCTGAAAACACTGGTTCTCGAACCCAAGCTGATTGAAGACAAAAACATCTTTGGTGAACCTATTACACGGCGGATTATCGGTATCTCCCCTATGAAAAAACAGACCACTGTCGTATACGGCTTTTTCGATGGATTCAAATATGCATGGGGTGAAACCGTTAAAGCAAGTACGCTCATTTTCAAGAGTGTTCAGAAACTGCTTACAGGGGCAGTGGGTGCTGACAAACTGGGCGGTATCATTACTATTGTCGATGTGACGGCGCAGGCAACCCATGCAGGTATTCTTGCGCTTTTCTTCTTTACCGCCCTCATCTCGGTAAACCTCGGAGTGCTCAACCTTCTGCCCATTCCTGCCCTTGACGGCGGACACATTATGTTCAACCTCTACGAAATACTGCGGGGCAAAGAACCGAGTGAACATGTGATGTACTACATGACCGTGACCGGCTGGATGATTTTGGGAGGGCTGATGATGCTGGGACTCTACAACGATATCAATCGGCTGATGGGGTGATGTTTTTCTTCGAAAAACAGTGAAGGGTTAATAGTAGTTTTGATATGCTTTTCTTAATGAAAAGCTTTTTAAATGTAGGGTGCTGTACCCCTACAGCACCAACACTGGAGAATAAAAATGATACTCGATAAAGAACACCTGCGTAAAAACCTTGATGAAGTCATCTGGAACATCGAACAGGCGCGTATCAGCGTCAGCGAACACCACATCGTCAAACTGGTAACCGTTGCCAAATATACGGATGTTGCAAACATAGCAACACTCTACGAGCTTGGCCAGCGTGCCTTTGGTGAAAACCAGGTGCAGCAGCTGCGCGACCGTATGGCACAGCTTGAGGATCTGCCGCTGGAGTGGCACATGATAGGCCGGCTTCAAAAAAACAAGATCAACAATCTCATCGATCTGCGCCCTGCTTTGATG
>WGDG01000038.1 GCA_015493425.1 Sulfurovum sp. | reverse complement strand
GAGCAGTGAGTCACACTCGGAGTAGTTTCTTGCCCCGTGTGCGTTGGCACCTATCTTGACCAGACCGCGGTAGGTGTTCTGCCCTTTCATCGCCGAGATACCCTTGGAGATGATGGTCGAGCTTGTGTTTTTACCAAGGTGGATCATCTTCGTTCCCGTATCTGCCTGCTGTGCCAGCGTGGTGACGGCAACAGAGTAGAACTCGCCTACGGAGTTGTCACCCTTGAGGATACAGCTTGGGTACTTCCATGTGATCGCCGAACCGGTCTCTACCTGCGTCCAGCTGATCTTGGCGTTGTCACCCTCACAAATACCGCGTTTGGTAACAAAGTTGTAGATACCTCCCTTGCCGTTCTCATCGCCGGGGTACCAGTTTTGGATGGTGGAGTATTTGATCTCTGCATCTTTCATGGCAACCAGTTCGACAACCGCAGCGTGAAGCTGGTTCTCATCACGTGTCGGCGCGGAACAGCCCTCGTTGTAGCTGACGTAGCTGCCCTCATCGGCAACGATGAGTGTACGCTCGAACTGTCCGGTGTTGAGTGCATTAATTCTGAAGTAGGTACTCAGCTCCATTGGACAGCGTACCCCTTTGGGGATATAAACGAACGTTCCGTCGGTAAAGACTGCGGAGTTGAGTGCGGCAAAAAAGTTGTCTGTCATAGGAACAACGCTGTACATATACTTCTTTACCAATTCCGGATAGTCCCGGATCGCTTCTGAGATTGAACAGAAAATAACGCCGTGCTTGTTGAGCTCTTCTGTGTAGGTGGTCTTGACCGAAACGGAGTCAACGACTGCATCGACAGCGACACCGGCAAGCTGCTTCTGCTCTTCAAGCGGAATACCAAGCTTTTTGTACGCTTCCAAAATCTTGGGATCCACTTCATCAAGGCTTTCCGGACCCTTCTTGGGTGAGGCGAAGTAGGAGATGGACTGATAGTCGATTGGTTCATACTCCAGATGTCCCCAGCGGGGTTCTTCCATCTTCTTCCACTTCTCAAATGCTTTAAGACGCAGCTCAAGCATCCACTCAGGCTCATCTTTCTTCTTTGAAATGAATCGTATCGTATCTTCGTTGAGTCCGGGCGGTACGACATCGGTTTCGATATCTATTTCGAAACCGAGCGAATACTCACCCGAAACGGCTTTGTTAATCTCTTCTTGTGCCATGGTTTTTCCTAATTCGGAGTTATTTTGTATTATTTATAGCATAAAATGGGTTAACGGTCAAGTGATTTGGATCAAGTTTTTGGGGAAATGTGTAAAATGGGGTGGAGCGGGAGACGGGACTCGAACCCGCGACCCTCAGCTTGGAAGGCTGACGCTCTAGCCAACTGAGCTACTCCCGCATGGAGTTTTCATTGTTTAATGAAGGCTTATGTCTGTAAGAAAGTATTTAAAGCAAATCCCAAAGCACGACCAGTCATGCGAGCCCTCTACTGAAGAGGACTCAACGACAGCGTAGCGATTTGGGCTTTGCTCAAACACTTTCTGTATTAATGGTACCTCGGGCCGGAATCGAACCGGCACGGGCAAAGCCCATCAGATTTTGAGTCTGACGTGTCTACCAGTTCCACCACCGAGGCAACAGCATTGTATAAATGCAGTCGAATTCTACCCCCAATGAACTTAAAGCACGGTTTAAGATGAGGCAAAGGATTAAAATATGTCAATTTGACCCACTTCCAAACCGTGCCTAAAGAATATCTGATATAATAATCGCATTAATTAATATTAAAATTATTTTCAGGAAAGTGTGTGAAGATTACGATTATTGTTACAGCTATTCTTTTTATTTACGGAGCCTTTTCCACCTTCTTCAGAGATACCGCGCTGGCCGGTCATATTGGTAAAATGGTAGGTGATATGACTGTCTCTCTTTTCGGATATTTTGCCTATGTCAATATATTGCTGCTTTTTTATCCGCTTTATAAACTTTACACCGATTCGAAGGTACGCTGGAATATAGACTTCTATCTTGGCTGGATATTGCTTTTTATCGGTGCCATTCTTTTCGAATCACTGGTACTGGATTTGAACGAGGCCGGTTTCCTGGGACGGCAGGTGGTAGAGTTCTTGCAGCCCTATATCGGTCTGGCAGGTTTATGGCTGCTGTGGCTGATGATTATGGCACTCTCTTTGGTATTCATTGTTGATGATGATTTCGAGTGGCATTCACTGCTTCCCGAACGTAAAGAAAAACATGTACGCCGCAAAACTCCCAAAGAGGGGGTTGGCATTGTAGAGAAAATGCTTTCCGGTTTGAAAGCGTTAGGGAAAGTACTGACGACCAACCCATTTGCTTCACCGAAACTTGAAGATGAAATGATGCCAAGTCTTGATGAGGTTGAGCCTGAAGTGACTACACCTGAAAAAACACCGCGAAAACCTGTGAAAAAGCGTGTTGCAGCCAAAAAAACAGCAGCAGAGTCTGCACCGACCCCCTCTGCGCCTATGAAAAAGACAGAAAAAGCGGTTGAGACTATACCACCTTCCGATTTGGATGAAGAAAAGAAAGCGGTAGAGCAATCTCTACCGAGTGTATCGAAGAAAGGGGTAGAGATTGTCAGTGAACTGGAGGAAAATTCAAAGCTGATGGAAGAGCTTGACAAGGGCAAGGTGGAGAAGCCGAAAAACTTCAAGTTGCCTAAGCTTGACTTTTTGCAAAAAGCGCCTAAACAGAAGCGTAAAGTCAATGAAGCAGAGATAGACCGTAAATCAGGGGATCTGTTGGAAAAACTCAAACTTTTCAATATAAATGGTGATGTAGTACGCACCTACACCGGGCCATTGGTAACGACATTTGAGTTCAAACCCGCCCCCAATGTTAAAGTTTCCAAAATTTTGGGACTTCAGGATGACCTTGCGATGGCTTTGAGTGCAGAGACTATCCGCATTCAGGCACCTATTCCGGGACGTGATGTCGTGGGTATCGAGATTCCAAATGAGCATAAAGACATTATTTACCTGCGGGAGATTTTGGAGAGTGAGCTGTTTCAAAACTCAAAGTCACCGCTGACTGTGGCGCTGGGGAAGGATATCGTCGGGAAGCCTTTTATTACCGATATTAAAAAGCTGCCGCATCTGCTTATAGCCGGTACGACGGGCTCAGGTAAATCGGTAGGAATCAATGCAATGATCCTCTCATTGCTTTACAAGAATGACCCTGACCATCTCAAGCTGATGATGATTGACCCTAAAATGCTGGAGTTTTCTATTTATGATGATATTCCGCATCTGATCACACCGGTGATTACTGAGCCTAAAAAGGCAATTGCCGCATTGGCAAATATGGTAGGAGAAATGGAAAGACGCTACCGCCTGATGGCAGACAAACGAACTAAAAATATTGACAACTATAATGAAAAAGTAAAGCGTGACGGTTCTGCTGAGCCAATGCCGTTTATTGTCGTAGTCATCGATGAGCTTGCCGATTTGATGATGAATGGCGGCAAGGAGGTTGAAACTTCCATTGCGCGTCTGGCACAAAAATCAAGAGCGTGCGGTATTCACCTTATTGTAGCCACACAGAGACCGAGTGTCGATGTTGTGACCGGAATCATTAAGGCAAACCTCCCGTCACGTCTGAGTTACCGTGTAGGGCAGAAGATCGACTCCAAAGTTATTTTGGATGCGACCGGGGCGGACAGCCTGCTTGGCCGGGGTGACGGTCTCTTTACACCCCCGGGTACGACGGGTCTGGTACGTATCCATGCACCTTGGGCGACAGAAGAGGAAATTGAAGAGATCGTTGAATACATCAAGGCACAGCGTGTACCGGAATATGATGAGAGTTATCTCATAGAAGGAGGCGGTGTTTCCAAAAAAGGAGAGGAGCGTGAAATTGAACTCGATCCACTCTATGAAGAAGCCAAAGCTGTGGTACTTTCAGATAAAAAAACCTCCATCTCCTACCTGCAGCGCAAACTGCAAATTGGCTACAACCGTTCGGCAAACATTATTGAACAGCTTCAGGCAACCGGTGTGCTTTCTGAACCGAATGCCAAGGGCAATCGAGAGATATTGATATAACCTACTAATCGAAACAAAGGATTAAATAGATGAGAGACCATAGAAGACTTGTAGATGAACTTTACCTTGGAAACGCGATCCGTTCCCCACAGATTATTGAAGCGTTTCGTAACATAGACAGGGTACATTTTGTGCCTGACACGGTTAAGGATGAAGTTTATAATGATATTCCTTTGCCTATTGGTGAAGAACAGACCATTTCACAGCCTTCTACCGTCGCATTTATGCTTGAACTGCTTGAACCACAAAAAGGAGAAAAGATTCTCGACATTGGTTCAGGTTCCGGATGGACAACGGCACTATTGTGCGATATTGTCGGTGAAGAAGGAAGTGTATTGGGGTTGGAGCGTCTGGAAAGTCTGGCAGATTTTGGAAAAACGAACCTGGCAAAGATGGGTTTTGGATCGCACTGCCGTATAGAAAAAGCGGGTAATGCGCTCGGGGTACCCGGTGAGACTTTTGACCGCATTCTTGTCTCTGCCAGCAGTGACATGGTTCCCGAAGAACTCTTTGATCAGCTAAAAACAGATGGGGTACTTGTTATTCCTGTCGGTGAGGTTATCTATCGATTCCAGAAACATCCTGACGGTCAGATTACCCAGGAGGCATATCCGGGATTTCGCTTCGTACCGCTTATCTATAACGAAAAGCCAGAATAAGCAAGCCATTAGAGGCTTGCTGTAGTAAAAAGGTAACATTTTACATTTCTGTAACCTTTTCTTTGTAACCATCCGATACATCCTTTTTATCTCCTTTTTTCAAACTTATGATTCAAATAAGATTTAACCCTATTTCGCTACTATTAAGCTACAAATTCACATAGAACAGGAGACCGAATATGGCCTTAGTAGAAGAGTATAAAGCACATACCGAAGAGCGTGCGAAGCTGGGAGTACCACCACTTCCATTGACAGCGGAGCAGACAGCAGAACTTGTTGAGCTTCTCAAAGCAGATCCTATTGTCGAAGAAGAATATCTTCTCGACCTGCTCAAGAATCATGTCCCTGCGGGTGTTGATGATGCTGCCTATGTCAAAGCGGCATTCCTCAATGCCATTGTGACGGGTGATGCACACTGTAAAGCGCTGACTCCGGTTGATGCCATTAAAATTCTTGGTATGATGCTTGGCGGATTCAATGTCGGTCCGCTTGTCGAAGCACTGAAATCCCCACATGTTGAAGTAGCTCAGGCAGCTGCTGATGAACTGAAGAACACTATTCTTGTATATGATGCGTTCAATGAAGTTAAAGACCTGATGGATGAAGGCAATAGGTTTGCCAAAGAGGTTATTGAGTCATGGGCAAATGCAGAGTGGTTTACCAATAAACCGCCTTTGGCTGAAGAGATCACCCTGACAGTATATAAAGTACCGGGAGAGACCAATACCGATGATCTTTCGCCTGCTTCTGAAGCCTTTACCCGAGCTGACATTCCGTTGCATGCACAGTCATTCCTTGTGGCAAGAATGGAAAAACCGCTTGAGACAATGGAAGAACTGAGAAAGAAAGGGCATCCGCTTGCTTACGTAGGTGATGTTGTCGGTACCGGTTCATCAAGAAAATCAGGGATCAACTCTGTACAGTGGCATATGGGTCACGACATTCCAGGCATTCCAAACAAGCGTACCGGCGGTGTGGTCATTGGTTCCATTATCGCACCGATCTTCTTCAACACGGCGGAAGATTCAGGG
>WGDG01000037.1 GCA_015493425.1 Sulfurovum sp. | reverse complement strand
GTTTACACCTTCTTTAAGCCCTACGGTTACCGTAAGGGCATCCTGTTTCAGCACCTCGTCACCTCGGAAATAGACCGCTTCGCATGTCGGGGTTTTGCAGTAGTGAAAGCCCTCGAGTGAAGTAAGCTTTGCCTTAGCATCATCAGTGAGCAGATGTGCCAAAGTCTTGACAATCACCCCTTTGGCAGGCTCACCGCAGAGCGGACACGCTGCTTTACCTTTGGGCTGCGGGCTGCAGCAGTCGTGGCTCTCGGTGGAACAACTGCTCTTTGGTTCAGTAGTACAACAAGAGGTTTTATTTTCTTCGGGTTTTGGTTTGAACTGGAACATCTTTCATCCTTTAAAACAGCTGTCACTACGTGTATTATAGGAAAAAAGGATGAGTCCTGTGTGTAGTACCCCTCTCATCGGCTTTCTATAAGCCATGCAAAGGTACAATTGCGTTGAGAATGTCCTCATCGCTTAACTGGATAAAGCAGGGCCCTCCTAAGGCCTAGCTGGGGGTTCGAGTCCTCCTGGGGACACCACTGATTATGCTATAATAACAGAACCTATATTGAAAGCTCCATCCATGAAAAAAATCATACTTGCCATGCTCCTTTTTTTTGCTCTGATCTACTGGATACTCACTGCCTATTTTTCCGATGTCATCATTAACAAATATCCGGACAAGGAGAGTGTTGTCAAAGAGAAAGTCATCGAAAAAGGCTGGATCCCCGGTCTGCTTCCTGACTCTGCCTACAACATTGAAGAGACACATGACCTTGACAACAACCAGCTTTTTGGGCGTTTTTCCTATAAACCTGTTGATGAAAACATGCTGATGGAGGCACTCAAGCCCTACAATGACAGCAACAATACCTATCGATGGGAAAACTTTCTTTTCAAAGTAGATACTAAAACCCATACCGTCAAATTCAGAAACCTGCCCGACACACCGCTTTCAAAACACAACCATACAGAAAAAGAGAACTAACCATGTATATCCTCAGTGACCGCATTCACTACCGTGAAAATATTGACATCAACATCGATGAACAACAGATCATCTTTACCCATATTGACAATCCAGAAATCAATACCTGGCTGAAAGAGCACAATTTTCCGGAAAGTTTTCTGGAAGATATTCATAACGAAGACCAAACCATCACCTTTGAGCAGAGCCGACATTTCAAGATGATCATTCTCAAATATTTCAGCCCGGATGAAGAGGATGAACTGCTGTATAACGACAATAACGTCGCACTTGTCATTGGTGAAAACAAATTCATTTTTCTCAGTGACAACGAGCATATTATCAAAAACATTGTTTCACACCTTTACAAGCGGCATGAAGAGAGAGATTCCCTGGAGTATGTCACCTACAATGTTATCGATATTATGGTAGACCATACCATGAGTGTAGTAGACAGACTCGATGACAGGCTTGAATCGATTGAAGACAATATCTTCTCCGAAGAGATTGAAGAGAAAGAGATTCAAAAACACCTCTACTTTGCCCGTCGTACCCTCAACCGCATTGCCAAACTGTCGGTACAGTCCAATGATGCGGTGAACAAGATTTACAACCACTATCCGCTTGAAACACGCCAAAAGCTCAAGTATGAATTCATCGACCTCAAGGAACACCTGGCTTTTCTCATCAACGAATCAAAAACCTATCTTGACCGTACCGGCTATCTGCAGAACCTGCTGATGGGCTTTTTGAGCAACAGGATGAACCAGGCAATGCAGCGTCTGGCAGCTATTTCACTCATCTTCCTGCCACTGACCTTTATTGTCGGTAACTACGGTATGAACTTCAAAAATATGCCTGAACTCGACTGGAAATACGGCTACTTTGTCATTTGGGGACTAAATATCGTCATTGCATGGCTCATCTTCCGATGGCTTAAAAAACAGAAGTGGATATAATCTACTCGTCGCTGTAGGCAGTTACATTGTAGGCTGCGACCATGCCATCGGGGCTGAGGCACTCTTTTTCAAAGAAGGCAACAATCTCTTTTCGCTGACAATGACGTTCAAAATCTTCCACACTTGCCCATGCTTCATTGAAGACAAGGGGCATACTCTCCCCGGTTGCAAACGGATTTTCAATCTGCTTTGTCACACGGTAGTGCAGACACCCCTCCTCCCGAAGTGTATCGGGTTCAAGTGCTTTGAGTATTTCAAAAAGTGCATCGAACATACCTTCTTTGGGTGTGAATTGCGCGATACAGTAGAGTGTTTTTGACATTACATATCCCTTTTATACCTTTATTTCCCGAAATCATACCATAGTTTCCACTTTCCTTTACCATTCTTTGCTATACTTTCCCACTATCATATTGAGAAGGAAAAAATGATGAATTTTAATATAACCGCTTCACCTCTGAGTGAAATCAAAGCCGATGTCGAAATCGTGATTGTCATCGACGGAAACATGAAACACACATTTGTCAAAGACAAAAAACTGCTTAAAAAAGCAGGCTTTTCCGGTGCACAGAATGAAGTGTGCCATTTGGTGGACAAAAAACGTCTCTATGTCGGTGCGGAGAACCTCAAGGGGGCGGCTATACGCCCTGCCGTAGCGAGTGCCATCCGTTCACTCATCGGTAAAAAAGCCTTCAAACGTGTCAAGATCGCAACCTATGTCAGTCATCCACGCTGTTCAGCATCTATTCGTGCGATGGTGGAAGGCATTGTCCTTGGAAGCTATACCTTTACCCAATACAAGAGTAAAAAGAGCAAGTGCCCTGTCAAAACGGTCGATATTTCTCTTGAAGGGTATGAAGCCCATGAAATCAGCATGGAAACTGCCGCACGCGCTGTCCACAATGGAGAGATTGTTGCAGAATCAACCAACTATACCCGAAATATTGTCAATACCCCACCGGATGATTTTTACCCCGAAACCATGGTAAAACAGGCAAAGAGACTGGCCAAAGATCTGGGGCTTGGCTGTACCGTTCTTGATGTCAAGGCATTGAAAAAAGAGAAAATGCACACCCTGCTTGCTGTCGGACGTGCTTCACGGCATGAACCAAGGGTCATTCATCTCAGCTACAAGCCGAAAAATCCTAAAAAGGTTATTACCCTCGTAGGAAAAGGACTTACCTATGATTCAGGCGGATTGAGCCTGAAACCGGGTGATTTTATGGTAACTATGAAAGCTGACAAGAGTGGTGCTTCTGCGGTGATTGGAGTGATGAAGGCCGTTGCGGAACTTGGACTCGATGTGGAAGTACACGGCTTCCTGGGTATGGTTGAGAATATGATCGGCGGTGATGCCTACAAGCCTGATGATGTGCTGACCGCGAAAAACGGTAAAACCATTGAGGTGCGCAATACCGATGCCGAGGGGCGGCTGGTGCTTGCCGATGTGCTTTGTTATGCACAACAGGAGGTCAAAGCCGACTACCTGTTTGACTTTGCCACACTCACCGGTGCGTGCGTGGTAGGTGTAGGCCATTATACTTCAGGTGTGATGGGCTTTTGTGACGATGTCAAAACCAAAGTCAGACAGCAGGCGAAAATTGCCGGAGAGCTTGTGACACCGCTTGATTTTAACGACTACCTCAAAAAGACACTCAAAAGTGAGATCGCAGATATCTGCAACATCTCCAACACCCGTTACGGCGGTGCCATTACAGCCGGGCTTTTCCTTAGTGAGTTCATCGATGAAGACCACAAAGAGAAGTGGGCGCATATCGATATTGCCGGTCCTGCTTTTGTCGAGCACGTATGGGGAGAAAACCCAAGCGGTGCTTCCGGTGCGGGCGTACGCATGACTGTACGCTTTCTTGAGAGTCTCGCAAAAGAGAGTGCCCACTAAATCACTTGGCTGCATATACTGTCCGGTATATGC
>WGDG01000036.1 GCA_015493425.1 Sulfurovum sp. | reverse complement strand
CTTTGAAACAATATATGTACAATACATTATTTCAAATTTAACAACTAAAAAGTCGATTCTTGATATTTTCAAAAATCTTATAATCCTCTTCGCTTATCTTGTCCGAATAGATCATATGATTGAGCTGTTCAAGCAGGTGATACTTGGAAAGTTTATCTTCACAGAGTGCCTGGTTGATAATATCAATATGCTTGTCCAGATCATACTCCCGGTCAATTACTTCTTCAAGGAATGCCCGGGCCTCCTCTTCGGTACAGTCGAAATTCTGCCCCATGATCTCACAAAAGAGCGGTGCCTCTTTCTCTATGTCACGATGATCTACCTTGATAATATGCGCCAGCAGGGTACCCACCGACTCTTTGATACGTTTTTCCATTGCATTCGACCTCATTTATGCATCATTCATACCAGGGGCACTGCCCCAAAAGATCTCTTGCATCATTGTACCAAAAAATTCAGATGCTAAGCAATGAGCGGTTCATCCATTTCTTCCGGGATCGGCAAGCCCATCAATTTAAGCACTGTAGGCGCGATGTTGTTCAGACCGCCCCCCTCTTTGACCTCACTGACACCATCTGCAAGAATGTAACACCAGACATCACCTACAGTATGGTTTGTCAACACATGCCCCTCACCGTCGCACATCTCTTCACAGTTGCCGTGATCGGAAGTCAGGACAACAGCATAACCCGCCTCTTTGGCTTTGGCGACTATTTTTCCAAGTTCTGTATCTACCGCTTCGACTGCTTTCTTTGCCGCGTCATAATTGCCTGTGTGGCCTACCATGTCACCGTTGGCAAAGTTGACCACGATAAAGTCATATGCTTCATCCATCGCCGTACGCACTGCCTCACCTACTTCGGGGGCAGACATTTCCGGTTTGAGATCATAGGTCTTCACATCGGGGCTGGGGATAAGCACACGGCTCTCACCTACCATAGGCTCTTCAATGCCGCCATTTAAAAAAAACGTTACATGCGCATACTTTTCCGTCTCTGCCGTATGCAACTGCCGAAGTCCTGCGTTGGAGACAACTTCCGCCAGTGTATTTTTGGGTGCCTCTTTTGGAAATAGCACCGGGTAGGGAAATGATGCATCATACTGCGTCATTGTCGCAATATGCAGCGGAATATAGGTACGTTCAAATGCATTGAAGTCAGGATCCCCCAGTGCCGTTGTGATTTCACGCACCCTGTCGGAACGGAAGTTGGTCACAATGAGTGCATCGCCCTCCTTCATACCGTCATATCCTGCAAAGGCTACCGGTTCGATGAATTCGTCGGTCTCTCCCTTTTCGTAACTTGCTTCAATATATGCTTTGGGAGAAAGCTCTGTCTTGGGCGTGGCTTCGGCGATGGCACGATAGCCTTTTTCAACACGTTCCCATCGGTTGTCCCTGTCCATCGTATAGAAACGTCCGCCGATCGTTGCGATCTGAATATCCTCGTCACAGATCGCTTCTATCTGCTCCAGATACTGCACGGCAGAGGTTGGGCTGACATCCCTGCCGTCTGTAATGAGATGCAAAAAGACCTTTTTGCCCCTTGCTTTGGCCAACTTTGCAAAACCGATGGTGTGTTTGATATGCGAATGAACCCCGCCGTCACTCATCAGTCCGATAAGATGCACACGATCACTGGTTTCAAGAATATTTTTAAGTACCTCATTCTGCTCAATGCTGCCATCTTCAAGCGCCAAAGAGATCTTCACAAGATCCTGGTAAAGCACCCTGCCTGAGCCAATCGTCATATGCCCGACTTCAGAGTTTCCCATTTGCCCCTCGGGAAGTCCCACACTTAATCCATACGTAGAAATAAGCGCTTTGGGAACATTCTCCAATGCTTCAAAAGTCGGTTTTTCCGCATCGGCAAACGCATTGCAGGCACTTTCGGGTTTGTGCCCGATACCGTCAGTGATAATCAGTAGTGTTTTCTGTGTATCCATACTCTCTTCTTCCCTCACAACGTGCCATAGTACCTTTTTGTCCAGTGCACTCAAGACGCATCCAAACCTGCCACGGAACTTGCCGTTGGCGATGTCCGGGCACTGGACAAAAAAGTACCGTACAGGCACTGCGCTGTTTTTTATTGAAATCATAGTAAAATAAGCTTTTGTACACCTAAATCTTTATCATGAAAGACTGTTATGCTCTATACCATCTCACAACTTTTCGATATCAACCTTTTTGGCTACATCACCGTACGTGCCGGCTTTGCTTTTATGATCGCTTTTATTTTCACCCTGATCGCAATGCCGAAATACATCCGCTGGGCAGCATCCAAAGAGGCCAATCAGCCTATCAGCAAATTCGTCAAGGCACACGAGGGCAAAAGCAAAACAGCTACTATGGGCGGCGCTGTCTTTTTAACAGGTACTCTCCTTGCCGCACTGCTGACAGTCAACCTTGCCAACCCCTACATCTGGGGCGGCATCATCACTCTTGTGGGCTTCGGTGCCGTAGGGATGAAAGATGACCTCGGCAAGATCCTCTCCGGAGACAATCTTGAGGGGCTTAGCCCCAAAGGGAAAATGGCACTGCTTGCCGTCATTGCCGCAGCAGTAACAGGACTGCTCATCTATACAGGTTTTCCAACAGAGTTTTACATCCCTTTTTACAAAAAACCGCTCTTTGACATGGGCTTTTTTGCAATCTTCTTCTGGGTCATCATTTTCCTTGCAACGACCAATGCTGTCAACCTTACCGACGGACTGGACGGACTGGCCACAGTACCGAGCATCATTGCACTCTTTACACTGGGGATTATTGTTTACATTACCGGACATGCTATTTTCTCAAGCTACCTGCTCATTCCCAATATCAAAGGTGTGGGAGAGGTCATGATTCTTGCAGCCGCTCTTGGCGGTGGGCTGATGGGCTTTTTATGGTACAACGCCTACCCTGCCGAAATCTTCATGGGCGATACCGGCAGCCTTGCCATAGGCGGTTTTCTCGCTTATCTTGCTATCCTCGGAAAAAGCGAAGTGCTGCTTATCCTCATCGGCTTTATTTTTGTCATCGAAACCATTTCCGTCATCATGCAGGTAGGAAGTTTCAAACTTCGGGGAAAACGGGTCTTTCTCATGGCACCTATCCACCATCACTTTGAACTCAAAGGCTGGCCGGAAAACAAGATCATCGTCCGCTTCTGGATGATCGCCTTCATCGCCAATATCCTGGCACTTATCAGCTTTAAGTTTCGATAATATGAAGCACTGAGTGTTGAGCGCTGAGTGCTGAGAGATTTCAACTCACAACCAACATTGTGCTAAAATCACAAAAACATACTATCAAAGAGCAGACAATGAATACCCCATCAACAAAAGCATTGCAAAGCAATGCATACCATAACTCTTCACGAACAAAGCAAGGTCTTGCTTTATTCGGTTACGGTCTCACCACCAAAGCCATTGCCAAAAAACTCGGTGGTGGCTGCACCTTTTTTGACGATAACTGCAATGTACCCTACACAGACGAGATGGGTAACCGCATCTACCCGTCCTCTATGTTCGACCCCGAAAAAAGTACACTGGAGGTCACCACCCCAAGCCTTCCTCCAAAACACCCTCTCATTCAAAAAGCAAAACACCTCATAAGTGAGTATGACTATTTTCTTCCCCCTGAACGCTCAACGCTCAACGCTCAACGCTCCAAACCGTTCACGGTTTGGATCTCCGGTACCAACGGCAAAACCACCACGACACAGATGCTTACCCATCTCCTTGAAAAACGTGGTGCGGTTAGCGGCGGTAACATCGGCACACCTCTGGCGGAACTTGATCCTGCGGCAAATATCTGGGTACTGGAGACCAGTTCCTTTACCCTTCACCACACCCGTTATGCTTCGCCCAACATCTACCTGCTGCTACCTATCACACCCGATCACCTCGACTGGCACGGAACGCCCGAAGCGTACGAAGCAGACAAACTGCGTCCTCTCAAAACAATGAGTGAGGGAGAACTGGCACTGGTTCCCAAAGGACTGAACCTGCCAGAGACTGATGCTTTTGTCGTAGAGTACGACAGTAATGACTTGCTCTGTGACTACTTCAGTCTCGATGCCTCAAGGCTCAACTACCGCGGTGCCTTTTTGCAGGATGCCCTCCTCTCTCTTGCCATCACCAAAGTACTCTTTGACGAAACCGACTACGACTTGCTCAACCGCTTCAAGCGCGACGCCCACCGCCAGGAGGAGTTCACCGATGCCAAAGGGCGTCTTTGGGTCAATGACTCCAAAGCTACCAACCTCGATGCAGCTGTACAGGCCGTCAAAGGATATGCCGACCGTCACATCCATCTCATTATTGGCGGTGATGACAAAGGGGTTGACCTTACCCCCCTTTTTAAGCTTATTGCACAAATGGACATCACCCTCTACAGCATCGGTGCCAACAGCCAAAAGCTCAAAACGCTTTCTGAAAAATTCAACATCGACCTCAAAGAGGCCGATACCCTTGACAATGCTGTCTCGATGACAGACAAAGTACACACCCTAAAAAGCGTCGCACTGCTCTCTCCGGCTGCAGCAAGTTTCGATCAGTTCAACTCCTACAAACACCGAGGTGAAACGTTTATTGATCTTGTAAACGCGCTTTGAGCATTAAAAAATGCAAAAAATGCTTAATTTCTAAATATTCTTTAAGGTTACATAGCTATAATTTCATCCACTTCACAACAACAGTGGCTCCGTAGCTCAGTTGGTAGAGCAATGGATTGAAAATCCATGTGTCGGCGGTTCGATTCCGTCCGGCGCCACCACTTTACAATATTCAAACTATAAACTTCTTATCACATGATATTCAGACCCAATCTATCTATATGTCACGTTTCGAATATATCTATATTTATCTATGACATCGGGTAAGATACCTTCTCTTTATTAACCAACTCATTGGTATTTGGCTAATACGATACCCTTTTCTGACCAACTCGGTGATCGAACATAAAAACCGATATAGCCCCAAATACGGTTGTTTCCCTGAATTTTTCTTTAAATTAAAGCCAAAATCTTGATATGTATCAAGATTATTAACGATTTATTAACTTTTTGTTTATTTTTATTGACATACCGTTATTTTTTCTGATATGATTCTCTCATAACCATTCAAAAATAGGAGAATTAACATGAAAAAGACGCTTTTACTTTCAGTAGCAGCTTCAGCAATGCTGATGGCGGGTGGGGATATTGCCCCGGTAGTACAGGAGGAAGCTCCAGCAGCATCAGAGTTCCTGATCTTCAACAACATCTATGCAAAAGGTGAGATCAGACCAAGATATGAGTATGTTGATGTTGACAGTAACGGTAAAGACAAAGCAGATGCTTACACCAACAGACTGACACTTGGTATTGGTGCGGACTTCATGCAAATTGATGGTCTTTCTATTTACTTGGAAGGTACCAATGTGATGGGAAGTGGCGACTTTGACAGTCTCTCTGCTTCTGACAGCAATGCAGGTCTCTATGAAGTAGTTGCTGATCCTGATCAGACAAGAATCACACAGGCATATCTCGATTATAAATTTAGTGATACCCTTATCCGTGTCGGTCGTCAGGCAGTCAATCTTGACAACCAGCGTTTCGTAGGTACTGTCAACTGGAGACAAATGCCACAGACTTATGATGCGGCAGCGATCATCAACAATTCTATTGAGAACCTGAGCCTGATGGCTGCTTACGTTTGGAGAGTTAATACAATTTTTGACAGCGATACAGTAAAAGCTGTCGGAAGTGACTTTGACACAAACACTGTGCTTCTACACGCAGCATATACCTTTATGCCTGAGCTGACTCTAACAGCTTATGATTATCTTATTGAAGATTTTGCAGATACTTACGGAATCGCTGCTACCGGTAAAGTCGGTATAGGTGGTGCAAATGTTTCTTACCGTGCTGAATATGCGCATCAGGCTGATCCAACAAATGGTACAGGTAGTGCAGATGCAGACTACTATAACATTCAGGCTACTGCAAACATCAGTGGTTTCCTTGCCGGTGCACAGTATGAAGTCCTTGGTGCAGGAGACAATGGTAATGGATCTTTCCAAACACCACTTGCAACACTTCACGGACACAATGGGTGGGCAGATATGTTCCTTTCCACACCAGCAAACGGACTTGTTGATGTAAACGGTATGCTCGGATACAAAGCTGACTGGTTTGGTCTTGCAAAAGTTGTTTACCATGACTTCTCTGCAGACAGAGGAAGTGCTGATTACGGAACTGAATGGG
>WGDG01000035.1 GCA_015493425.1 Sulfurovum sp. | reverse complement strand
TCAACGATTCAAGAATCTTCCAGAACTGGTTTCTGGGATGTCCGTAGTAAAAGGCGTTGTCAAACGATTTAATGCTTGGGAAAGAACCCAAAATGAGGGTTTTGGTATCGTTGAAGACAATGGGGTCAAAAGGATGTGTAAGCTGTTCTTTCATCTTTATTATCCTCTACATCACTTTCCGATTATCATTTGCAAACATGTTTTGGTGCGTGATTACGCACCCTACGGCTACTTGCATGCCTTTTGCATGTTGCGCACCATCAGCACCAGCAGTGCCAGTGAAAAGATCTTGAAGTTTATCTCGCTGCCTTTATGGGTGGCAATAAATGCGGCAGACTGTGTCATTTTCTCCCCGGCAAGCTGCATATTCAGAATGTCCGGAAGATAATAGTGTCCAAACATCAAACCTGTGGCTACAACAAAGAACGTCGCTACCTGTGTGATGGTATCACGTTCGAATTTTTTGTATTTATAGCCTTCGTAGAGTATGACAGCAAGCACTGTAAAATCTACCAGATAGGAGAGCCTGACAAAGTTCTGTGTCATAATAAGCCCCTCCTGGAAATGGCTCAACACTCCTGCACCAAGCCACTGCTCTGTATGGAACGTTACCGGCGCCACCACAATACCGGCAAAAAGCCCTGCGCCAAGTGTAATGCCTAATAAAATAAGATAGGCTATTGTTACGCGTCTAAACATTGGTTTCATATTTGTTTTCCTTTTCTGTTGTAGGGTATTGTGCCCTCACAACACCATTGATCTATCTAACAACATGTTCACATCAATTTTTGGTGTGTTGTTACGCACCTTACATGAATTCAATCACAAACCCGCGGTCAAATCCCGCAAGGTCTTTGTAAAACCGAACCGATTTTACTCCAACTTCATTAATAAACGCTTGTATGGGCTCCTTTTGATCGTATCCCATCTCACACGCCAGCCATTTCACTCCTCTCGCTTTGACATCAAGGATAATCTGCCGAAGCAGTTCATCCCCTACCCGTCCACCAAAAAGTGCTTCTTTGGGCTCGTAGTCTGCAACATTCTTCTCAAGCATAAAATCTTCGGCGATATAGGGCGGATTGGAGACAACCAGTTCGACGTTTTCGTTTACCTCATCAAGCAGATTTGATTTTCGAAGCGTAACCTGTTCATGTAACCCAAATTTTTCAACATTCTCGCCTGCTATACGCAGCGGAGCATCACAAATATCGGTTGCAATAATTTTCAGGTTTGGGAACTGGCGTGCAAGCACAACACTAATTGCTCCGCTCCCCACCCCTATCTCTGCAATAGAGGTAATATGCTCTCTTGCAATCATTTTGGCAGCCTCATCGATAAGCAATTCTGTCTCCGGACGTGGAATAAGTACACCGGGTGCGACCTTCAAATAGATATCGTAAAAGCTCGCTTCACCCACAATATACTCGTAAGGCTCGTGTGCCGCACGCCGTTGGACGAGTGCCTCAAATCCTGCAAAATCTTCTACCGGATCATCTGAATGCATCATCAAATAAATGCGTTCCCTGCCCAGGTGATGTGCCAGAAGCAGCTCCGCTTCAAACTGTGGACGTTCACAGCTTTCTGTCAACTGCGCAGTTGCCCATTTCAGAGCCTCTTTGAGCGTGGTAAGGTCATTGCCACTGCCTGCCTTGCCTGTCACTGCTGTCTGTCCTTGTCGACAAATGCAAAGATCCCATCATTAGGAAGCACAGGTTCATCCTGATTTCCCTCTTCTCCAACGACCGTATTGCTCGCATCATAGCCCATCGCTTTTAGACGCTCAATGACCGGAGGGTGGGTGTGATAAAAAAAGATCACCAACGGATGGGATTTTGGGAAAGCTTTGTTTTCCGTCACCAGTTTCAGCAGTGCCGAGATGAGATTCTCTTTTCCACCCATATCAGAACCGAACTGATCTGCAGCATACTCGTTGTGGCGGCTGACATAACTCATGAACGGTGTAAAGACAAAGCTTACCAGCGGCAGGAGCAGCATCAGCATCGCTATCTTCACCCCCGCGTGCGGTATAACACCCATCTGGATAAAGAGTGAGTCAGGAAGATGTCCAAAGAGAAAGAAGACCACAAAAAGAAGACCCCCCATCAGCGCAATGTTCTTCCAGATATCCCCGTGGCTGTAGTGGCCCAGTTCGTGTCCAAGCACGGCAAGCAGTTCATCTTTGTTCAGTTTCTCAAGCAGCGTATCGAAAAGCACCACACGCTTGCTCTTGCCAAGCCCCCCGAAATAGGCATTCAGACGGCTGTCACGTTTGCTGGCATCCATCACAAAAATGCCGTCACTTTTGAGGCCGACCTTCTGCATCATATCGGTAATAGCATCCTTGAGTTCCCCCTCCTCAAGTGGGTTGAACTTGTTGAAAATGGGAGCGATGAGAGTCGGATAGAGCACATTGACAAGCACTGCCACAGCAAAAAGCAGCACAAAGCCCCACAGCCACCACATTTCATAATTGCTGATAATCCATGCAAGCAGAGCAAAAAGCACACCACCGAACACAAAGAACATCACAGCACTTTTGAGTGTATCGACAAGGAACATCTTCGGTGTCATTTGGTTAAAATGAAACGCTTCATCTATTTTAAACTTCTGATAAAGCTCAAACGGCAGCCCAACAATGTAGTTGATGGTAACAAAACCGTAAAGGAATACTACCGCCTGAAGTACCGATCCTTCTACATGCACTATGGAAGAGAGCCATGCAAATCCTTTAAATACCCACCAGACAAACATCAGGTAGTCGACAAAATGCTCTATAATCTCCAGTTTTTCCTTGGCTACTGCATAGTTGGCTGCAACCATATATTTGCCCGCAGGCATCAACACCGGCGCCTTGCGCTTTTCCTGGTTGATATATCCTATCTGCATTACGGAGATATAGATACGCATAAAGGTATAGAGGGAATAGAGCCCGATAATTAATTCCAGCATACTTTGTTTCCTTGTATTATAAATGCAGCCAAATCACACTTTGACTGTCATTGGTACATTACCGGAGAATGGTGGTACAACGACACGACGATAGTGCATCAGCTTTTCTTTTTTCTTTGGTTCGTTTCTCTTTTTCTTTGTGCTGCGTACAAAGAAAAAAGAAATGAACGGAGGAAGAATAAAATGTAATATAGCGAGAGGGGCTTTAGCAAGCCTTAAAAGAGTATAATTTCACCAAAACATCCCTGAACAAAGGCAGACCCATGGCACTCATCGACCTCTTCGATATCAAAAAGCAGTACGATGTCAAACTCCTGCTTGACGGGGTCGACTTTCACCTCAATGAAGGCGAACGGGTCGCCATCGTCGGCAAAAACGGCTGCGGCAAATCGACACTCATGAAGATCGCTTTGGGAGAAGAAGAACCCACCGACGGCAAGCGTGTCATTGACCGTTCCATTCAGATAGAGATGCTCTCGCAACAACCTACTTTCGATGCCTCCCTTAATGTCCGTGAAGCCATTGAAAATGAACTCACCGAACTCAAAGCAGCCAAAGAGCGCTACGACACGCTTACCGCACAGGTGGCCGAAGACTTTGAGAACAAGCAGCTTCTGACCCAACTTGAAACAGTCACAGCCTACCTTGACCACCACAACGCCTGGAGTCTCGATGATAAAATAGAGCGTGTTCTGCAGGAGTTTAAACTCAAAGAATATGAGGATCGGCTTGTCATTTCACTTTCAGGGGGAGAACAGCGCCGTGTAGCGCTGGCATCGCTCATTCTCAAAAAACCGGAAGTGCTGCTGCTCGACGAGCCGACCAACCATCTTGATGTCTACATGGTGGAGTTTCTCGAAGAGATCCTGCTCAAAGAAAAATTCACTCTGCTCTTCATCTCGCATGACAGGCACTTCATTGACACCATCGCCACCCGTGTCGTGGAGGTAGAGAATCACAAGCTTGTCTCCTACAAAGGGGGCTACAGAGACTACCTAGAACAGAAAGAGGCACGTATGCAGGCACTTGCTAAACAGCACGAAAACCTGCTTAAACTGCTCAAGCACGAAGAAGAGTGGCTGGGCAAAAGTGTGCGCGCCCGTGAAAAACGCAACCAGGGACGAAAGGCACGTGTATTCAAGCTGAGAGAAGAAGCCCAAAAGAACCCCACCCTCATCCGTAAGATGCAACTCGAACTTGAACGTGAAAAGAAACACTTCAACCGGGAAAAGAGTGTCGGCAAGAAAAAGATGCTCTTTGAAATCGAACATCTCTACTATTCCATCGCAGGCAAAAAACTCATCAAAGACTTCTCTACACGTATTCTTCAGCGCGACAAAATCGCCATTGTCGGTGTCAACGGTGCAGGCAAATCGACGCTGCTTCGACTGCTGCTTGGCAGACTTCAACCTGACAGCGGTACCATCAAAAAGGGAGACTTCTCCATCGGCTACTTCGACCAGCACAGAGAGATGCTCAATGACGAAGAGACACTCATCGGTACATTCTGTCCCAACGGCGGTGACCACATTCAGGTACGCAGCGGCAATATGCATGTA
>WGDG01000034.1 GCA_015493425.1 Sulfurovum sp. | reverse complement strand
GCAATATGCATGCCGTCATCGCGTTTGTTGCTGTTTTCGTACTTGCATTGATCTTCATTTATCTCATCAAACAGTTTGCGCCGAAACTCGGCCTCATCGATATCCCAAATGAAAGAAGCACCCATGTAACCCATACCCCGCGTGGTGCCGGCATCGGATTTTTTCTCGCCGTTGTACTTTCCCTTGCACTCTTTGAAAGGCAGCTTTTTTTCGACTACCCGTGGACGTTCATCGCACTTTTTTTTGTCTTTATCATAGGGGTACTTGACGACAGGCATGACACTTCGCCCAATACCAAGTTCATCGTGTTTATCATCGCTACGGTTTTTCTCTCTTTTGACGGTCTGCTTATCAATGATGTGGGTACCTACTTTGGTGTCCCTATTACCCTCGGCTGGTTCGCGTTGCCGTTCACTATGTTCGCAGTTTCCGGATTTACCAATGCCATGAATCTCATAGACGGTATTGACGGGCTCGCTGCCACCGTCAGCATCATTATTCTTGGCGCATTTTTCATTGTAGGCTACCGGCATGAAGATATGTTTATCATGACGCTCTCCCTCTTTTTCATTGCGGCGCTGAGTGCATTTCTGGTCTTCAACTGGCACCCGGCATCCATTTTTATGGGTGACAGCGGTTCTCTGACACTGGGGTTTGCCATTTCCGTTCTGGCCATCAAATCTCTGGCCTACCTGCCTACTGTCAGCATCCTTTTCATCGCAGCGCTGCCCATTTTTGACACACTCATTGTCATGACCCGCCGCAAACGCCGGGGACGCTCCATGTTCTCCCCGGACCGCTGTCATATGCATCACATCATCAAACATTTCTTCCGGGAAGACACCCGCAAGACTGTTATTTTTTTCGGCGTACTGCAGGCTGTTTACTCTACCGCCGGCCTTTTACAAAACAAACAGATGGATGAAGGCTACCTGATGGTACTTTTTCTCCTCAATACACTCCTGCTCTATGTGGTGCTTGGCGCGATGATCAAGAGGCAGAAACGGAAGTGTTGAAATGCAGACTTAAAGGCTATATGCATTTCTAGCTATAATTAGTAAAACTTTTTTCAAGAAAAAAGCAGGGAATAAAAAGAAATGAAACACAACGCAACAACCAACCTTCAAAATGCAAAGCTGGCCGTCATCGGTCTGGGCTACGTAGGTCTGCCTCTGGCACACGCTTTCAGCAAACAGTACAAAGTGGTCGGTTTCGACATTGCCCAGTGGCGTATAGACGAACTGCGTAGTGGCCATGACCGTACACTGGAGCTGAGTGACGCACAGGTTCAAGAAGCCATTAACAACGGTATGGAGTTCACCAACCGCCTTGAAGATATTGCCGAGTGCAATATCTTCATCGTTACAGTACCCACACCGATCGATGAACATAAAAGACCTGACCTGACACCGCTGCTCAAGGCGAGTGAAAGCATCGGGAAAGTGCTGAAAAAAGGTGATATTGTCATCTATGAATCTACGGTCTATCCGGGAGCCACGGAAGAGGAGTGCGTTCCTGTACTTGAAAAGGTGAGCGGACTGAAGTTCAATGAAGACTTTTTCTGCGGATATTCTCCCGAACGTATCAACCCCGGAGACAAAGAGCATACCGTTACCAAAATTCTTAAAGTGACATCCGGTTCGACACCGGAGATCGGCAAAATCGTCGACGACCTTTACGCTTCAATCATTACTGCCGGTACCCATTTGGCTCCGAGCATCAAGGTGGCAGAAGCGGCAAAGGTCATCGAAAACTCCCAGCGCGACATTAACATTGCCTTTGTGAATGAACTTGCCATCATCTTCAACAAACTCGGCATCGACACAGAAGCCGTACTTGAAGCCGCCGGTACCAAGTGGAACTTCCTGCCATTCCGTCCGGGACTTGTCGGTGGGCACTGTATCGGTGTTGACCCTTACTACCTGACACATAAGGCACAGGAGGTAGGGCACAATCCGGAGATTATCCTTGCCGGTCGCCGTCTCAATGACAATATGGGTATCTATGTCGCCAATCAGGTGGTAAAACTGATGATCAAAAAAGGACAGAAGATCGAAGGTGCAAAGGTACTGGTGCTGGGCATTACCTTCAAAGAGAACTGTCCGGATATCCGAAACTCCCGCGTGATCGATGTGATCCGTGAACTTGAAGAATTTGGTACCGATGTCGATGTTTATGATCCGTGGGCTGATCCCGAAGAAGTGAAACGTGAATACGGTTTGGATATGATTGATCCGAGTGTTACGGGTTACGAGTTACGAGTTACGGATTATGATGCCATTG
>WGDG01000033.1 GCA_015493425.1 Sulfurovum sp. | reverse complement strand
CTATTGCGATAGTGGTACCATCTGCTGATACGGCAACTGATTTTATATTAGTGAAGCTCGTTGACAACTCCTCAATGAAGTTCCATGCCTTGTTTTCTTCGGAGTATTCAAACAGTCTTTGCTTCGCTATCAATACATTTTCAGATAATGCAATTGGGTATTGGGCATCCAGTCTTTGAGTTTCCTGCCAAATATTCTCTACTTTTTTATAGACATAGACATGATGTTGATCCGCCAATACAATCATGCCATTTATGATTTTTACTGAAGAGCTAAAAAATGGAGCCTTATCTATAGTTATTTTTTGTATATTTTTCCAAGCCCCATCTGTTTTCTCATAAATATATATTGTATTTTGTTCATTATATTCACCCAAGGCAACAAACATATTATCCTTTACGTCAAGATGATGTCCAAAGTGATCAAACTTCGTCTTGGTATCCGAAAAAAACTTTTTCTCTAATTCCCAGGAATTACCTTTTAGTGTAAACACATGTATTGCACCAACACCACTTTCTTGGGGATCCCCATTTGCAGAAGAGGCTATGATGGTGCCGTTAGATATCGACACATCAAATCTTCCCAGCACTTCATGATCTTTTTTTATATCGGCTTTCAACTGCTGATACAATGACCATTTGTTATTGTCACCCTTTTTAAATACATACAGTATCCCAGATTGGTTGACACCATCAAAAGAAGCAGCCACAACCAACCAATTATTATCAATTGCTATTTCGCTACCGAAGGAAGCTTTTATCTCTTTGTCTCCCCACAATTTCTGATAATACGGGTAAAATTTATCACTATCAGCCACTATTTCTACTTCTACGCCTATCTTGACGAAAGCGAGGTTGTTTTGTTCGTTGGCTTCGGTATATTGATGGTTGTAGTCCGCAACAAACAGGACATAATACTCTCCAGGCTCGATATCCTCCGGTACGGTCGTGTACAGGTTTTCATTTTCAGTCAGATCACCGGCTCTCAATGTCGACGTGTCTTCTCCGAGGAATCTGTCTGATGCATCGAGATGGGTATCTTTTGAGAGATAATAGCCCAGAGCAGGGCGTAATTTCGTCGAACTGTTCCCCTGATAGTTTACCTGGACTTCTGCTTTGAATCCTTCACCACGATAGAGTTTCCACTCAGGTGCCTTGGGGTTGCGCAGGTAAAAATCATTCCCGTCACTGATGTCGTTTGTTACCGTGATTTTCATCGATGCGATATTGTTTTGCTCGTCGGTCTCGGTGGTCGTATGGTCGATATCCATCGCCGTGATGATGTAGTAATCTCCTGTCTGCAGGTTTTTCAGGTGCAGCCGGTTGTTGTCCTCGTAGCAAGAGGTGTCCTCATCCCAGAGGCTGTAAGCATCTGTCTCCAGTACCTCATCTCCTGCGTCCAGTGTCCTGTCGCGGGAAAGATAGTACCCGATCTTCGTACGGGCTTTGCGCGGATCGGATCCTGTGTAGCAGAGTTTGGAGCCGACGTATATGGTGTTGTCCCCTATGATGAATTTGGTCTGACTCAGGTTGTAATCCCTGATGGAGTAGTCTTTCCCTTCTCCTCCACTGTTCTTTTCCACAGTGATTTGAACATACTCGATGTTATTGTTTTCATCTGTCTCACTATACTGCTTTTTATAATCAGCTACAAAGAGGATATAGTATGTCCCCGGCGGTGTGTTCGCAGCAATGTCTAATCTGTCGTCTTCGTCTTCGGAATCATGGCTGGCAGAGAGATAAGAGTTGTCACTGTTGAGCTTATCATCCGTCGCATCCAGATACCGATCCCGAGAGAGATAGTACCCCACACGCACCGTGACTTCATCGTGCATGCTACCGCTGTAATGCTCTGTCACGCTGGCGGTAAGCGTTTGTCCTGCCTGCACGGTGGTTTTGTCAACGGAGGCATTGGAGAGGTAGAAATCTCCGCTGAAGACTTGTGCACTGTTATCGGATCCGATTCCGGTCAGAACTATTGTGCTTCGGTTGGAGACAAACGAAGCATCATTTGCTGTGGCTTTGAGCACAGCTACATAGGATTTTTTTTCTGTGGGGCAGAACTCTATATCGAAGCTCTGTTTGTCCCCTTTACTGGCAAGGTGAAAACTCCCATCGCCTTTAATACTGAAGACATTGTTTCGATTGTCCGCAAAGCCGATGGTTCCGCTGAGTATACCTTCGTTGTTGGTTTTTTCTACGGTAACAGTATGGGTAGCACATGTACCGATGGCTACTTCGTCGTATGGTTCGTAGGTAGAGTCCGCACCTGAGGATTTGATGGTTCCTTCTGCCGCACATGCCAGGGTCGTGAAATGTTTGGTATCACTATGAGCACTCCCTTTTGTATTCGAGATATTGGCTCGATAATAAT
>WGDG01000032.1 GCA_015493425.1 Sulfurovum sp. | reverse complement strand
TCTTTGGGCAGATCGATGTAGGGAAGCGCTTTGTCTCCGCCCACATCGAGCGTACGGACGGTAACGTCGTCAAAGAGAGAAAATATCGCTTTGTAGGCTTCTGTCTGTTCCTGAAGCGTCGGCTTTCTCTCCTGAAAGAGAAACTCGGTACGCAGCAGTCCTATTCCCTCCGCACCGGCTTTCTTTGCCGCTCTTGCCGAAGTAGGGTCGGTCACGTTTGCCAGTACTTTGACTTTTGTACCGGAAGTTGTGACGGCTGCATCGAAGCGTTTGGTATGCTGCTCCTCTTTTTGGCTTCGGATTTGTGTCAGCAGATGCTTTGCCATTTCGAGGTCATTTGGGGCAGGATTGGTAACCAATACGCCTGCAAAACCGTCAAGGATAACCGGTTTATCCGTCTCATCGACTGATTCACGTACAATGAGGGAGGGAATACCTGAAGCCCTTAGCAAAATGGCAGTGTGGGAGGTCAGGCTGCTTTTTTGCAGCACAACGCCTTCAAGTGTTTGAGGCAGCAGTTCCACCTGTGAGGGGAGCAGGTCGTCGGCCAGTAGCACAAAAGAGGTGTCAGGCCACGCCACTTCGGTTTTGTAGCCCATGGCGCTTTTGACGCGCCCAAGCAGGTCGCGGTAGTCGGTGATTTTTGCTGCCATGGCACCGCCTTTGAGTGTTGCGACGGCATCGTTGACAGCAGCTTCAAAGGCTTCAATCGTCTGTGCGTCTTGCGAGAGTGTTTCAAGCAGGGAGCGTTGCGCAAGAAAGATGGCTCCCTCCGGCTGCGTCCTGTTCGCTTCGTACTCAGCTTTAAGCGCAGCATCTACGCGCTCAAGTGCTGTTTGAAAATCAGCGCCATCCTCGGTTTTGTGATGACGCTCCTTGTATTGCCAAAGCGGTGCAGTGGCGATGCCCTGTGCGATGATTTCCCCGCAAAAGGTATCACTTTCATAGCTGTGTGTCGCTTTGTCAATGCGCTCAATGGCTTTGTCGCTCTGCATCAGATTTTCAAAAACGGCGGTTAACGCTTCAAGCGCCTCTTGGGCATCTTTGCCTTTGCAGACAAGGTCGAAGTGGTCTCCCTTTTCGAGGTTGAGCGAAAGCAGAGCATTGAGATTTTTGGCATCGACACTTTGTCCCCGCGTTTCAGCTTCTATGGAGGCAGAAAATTTTTTGGCTTCGGCAGCGAAGACAGCAGCGGGGCGCAGATGAAAGCCGTTGGCGGAGGTGATATGCAGTACCGTCGTGGTACTTTTGGCAAAAAAGCGGTCGAAAAGGCCCATGGCTTACTTCATGTTCCGGACGCAGCGTACGTAGCGGTCATAATATTCGGCAGCACGGCTGCTGGCGCCCCGCTTGAAATTCACACCCCAAAATTCATCATCGGCATCGGCAATGGGAGTACTGCTCCAGTAGAATGATTCAGGTTCAGTATAGTCAAATGCCTTGAACGTCGCTGGTGAAGTACGGCTGTAGTCCACAATGCTGAGTAGTTCTTTGATGGTTGGCAGTCTCCAGTCAGTATAGCCACCGAGTTTGAGTGCTTTGCAGTAAAGTACCGCTTTGGGGTGGGTGATCTTCACCTCTTTGACATGTGGGGTATCTTCCCACAGCAGACCTGTCCGTGTGTCTTTGACCATGGTTGCTTCGGCAAAAAGAAAGGCGGCAGGCAATATGAGGAAAAGCAGAACTTTGAACATTGTGGGCTCCTTGTGTGGTTTTTACAATAATATAGTATAGCAAATCAATATATAACTTTGCCTACAGACCAAAATACACAACACGCCTTGTGCAACTGTACGTTTGATATTTCAAGGTTTTGGACTGTGTGCAAGGTAAAATATGGCAAAGTGCGTTCTCATTTATTCCTTAATAATGGGAATTGCTATATAATTGAGTCAAAATTGCCGAACTTGACAATTACACAGACAGATGAAACTGTCATATAAGACATAATAAGGATAAAACATGAACTTGGATCATTTAAACGGAAAGACTTTTTTGATTGTGGATGATGACAGCTTTAATATACAATTGATTAAAACAATGCTGGAAAAACTGGCAAATGTGAAAGTAGTATCTACCGACAAAGGATCAGAAGCATTGACTGTATTGAAAGTGTGCGGTGAGTATATTGACATGGTTCTGCTTGACCTGCAAATGCCGGAAATGAAAGGTGAAGATGTGCTTGATGCCATCCGGGGTGAGATGCAGTCTGATATACCGGTATTGATCATTTCGGTCAATGGTCTTGAAGAAAAGGAACTCAAAGAGAAGGGTGCAAATGACTTTGTACTGAAACCGTTTGAGTTGGATGATCTGAAGACAAAAATCATGAAGTATCTGCCAAAGGAAAACTAAGTCTTTGAAGTATCTAATTGAATTTATTGAAGCAAAAAACATTAAAAAGAGTGCGATATATCAGCATCTGAAATGCAGTGAAGAAGAAGCGAAACTGGTGCAGTATGTCTGCCGCCGCTATGTGAAGGGGCTTGAGGAGGTGCCTGTACTTGAAATGCTGCAGGAGAATTTCCACGGTGAACCTTACCTCTATCTCAAAAAACTGCCGCTGGTAAAGAACCTGCTTGATCTTGGCTGGTTTGTCCAGATCAGCTTCGGACAGGTCAAAGCGCACGACTTTTCGCAGCTGGAGCTGATCAATACATCGGTGACACCGAGCATGTCGCTGCTGCGACTCCTTGAAGAGGGCTCGCTGGAGCTCTCGCTGCCCGAGATCAAGCCCTATACCGACCATCTGGAGTACCTGCAGGATCAGTTTGATATGATCAGCCTCTTGCACAAGATCGCTACCTACAAACAGGGATTTGCGGACAATACACTCAGTATTGGAAGGCTCAAGAACAAGTTGACACTGCTGACCAAACGCATCGAAGAACGTGTAAAGATGACCAAAACGCCTATTGTCGTTGAAGAGTTTTTCAAAGAAAAAGGGCTGGATGAAAAGGAACAGCGCATTTTTCTGGCACTGCTAAAAGAGGAGTACAGCGGCGGTGAAGGACAGTTCCGTGACATGAACACCCTTATTGAGCTTATCAGTTTCGACGAGTATGAAAAGATCAAAAACCGAGCATTGCTTGAAGATGGTGCAAGACTGATTACCGAGGGCATCATTGATTACGAAGAGATCCTCAATATGTTTGGGGGTGTGAGCCGTTCGTTTTACCTTCAGGAGGAGGTGATGCAGCGTATTATTCACCCCAAAAAAAAGAAGAAAGTCACGAAACTCAAACTCGATGCGCTGGTGAAAGAACAGGATATCTTCGAATATCTCAAGCCCGAAACCACGCTTGACGATGTGGTGCTTCACCCCAAAACGCGTGAAACCCTTAACAATGTTGTCAAACAGGTCGACAAAGAGGTCTTTAAAAAACTTCGTGAGTGGGGCATCAAAGATAAGCGAAAAAGCATCGATGCGCGCATCATCTTCTACGGTGCGGCAGGAACCGGAAAGACAATGACAGCGATGAGCCTTGCCAAGACGCTCAAAAAGCCTATTCTCTCTTTCGACTGTTCAAAGATCCTTTCGATGTATGTCGGAGAGAGTGAAAAGAACGTGCGCCGCATTTTCGATGACTTTAGGGAGCTCAGTGCCAAAGCAAAGGTCGAGCCCATTTTACTGCTTAATGAGGCGGATCAGTTCCTCAGTTCCCGAAGTGAGGGAGCCGGTAGCAGTGCAGACAAGATGCACAATCAGATGCAAAATATTTTCCTCGAGCAGATTGAACGTTTTGAAGGTATCCTTATTGCTACAACCAACCTGCTTGGCAACATCGACAAAGCCTTTTCCCGCCGTTTCAACTATAAAATAGAGTTTAAGAAACCCGGTAAAAAACAGCGCTTGCGCCTATGGCAGTTCATGCTTCCCGAAAAGGCTGACTATGCGGAAGATTTTGACGTTGAGGCACTGGCGAAATATGAACTTACCGGAGGACAGATCAATCTTGTGATACGTAATACCGCCTACAAGGTTGCTGTCAGAGAAGAGAGTGTGTTTAGCAATCAAGATTTTCTCGAAGAGATCGAAAAGGAGCTTGGCAGCAGCTTTGATGGCGTGAAAAGTATGGGATTTAAAATCTAATGTACGTTTCGAAGTGACGGTTATCGTATGCTATAACGGAAGAAGCTTGCTCACAGATACCCTGAAGTCAGGGTATTGTGTGGCTAAGGTATTTTACTTCGCGGCCTTGTTCAGTTTCTCTTTCACCTCCGAAACATCACCACCCTCCATGAGTGTTTCACAGCAGAAATTCACTTTTGAGTCCGGCAAGACAATGGCAAACGGTATGGCAGAAGCATCTTTAATAATATCGCTTATCAGGCAACCGGTTTTGGCAAAGGCTTTTCCCTCAAAGAGAACAAAGCGATATTTTTGCTGCTCAATGTGGTCAATGAGATCATCTTCAGAGGTTACTTTATCGACACTGTATCCGAGATTGAGAAGCATCTTCTCATAAATATCGGCAATCATACCCATTGAATGATACAGCAGTACATCCCGTATTTCCGTCTCCTGTCTATCTTCATCGGGAGCACTCTCTTTCTTGGGAGTATCTTCTGAACCCGCCTGCTTTGGTGGTAGAATATTCAGTATCTCGTCCGCGTTTTTCTCTGTCTCTTCTTCCTGGATAATCGGTTGTTTCCGGAGACGTTTTGGGAAATACTCCTGCAGCAATACATTGAGTTTTTCCAGATCGATCGGTTTGGAGAGGTAGTTGTCCATTCCCTCTTCCATATATTTTTCCCTGTCACCGGAGAGGGCATTGGCTGTCAATGCGACAATAGGAATATGGTGTTTCCTGTTCTTTTCTTCATACTCGATGATTTTATGCGTTGCTTCTATTCCGCCCATCACAGGCATCTGCACATCCATAAAGATCATATCGTAGTCGTTTTGAATACGGAGGTCGAGGGCTTCCTGCCCGTTGCTTGCCAATGTCACATTGACCCCGAGTGAACCGAGTACATTTTTGATCAGTTTCTGGTTAATACTGTTATCTTCGGCAACCAGAATATTGAGCCCGTCAAATGTGACCTTTTGTGCTTTCTCTGGCGCTTTTGAAGAGGTACGGATCTCTTTGTCATAGACAACTTCCAGAGACTTGAATGTTTTTGTCAGATTCAATGGTTTGTAGAGTACCCTGTCTATCTGTCCCAGCAGTGGTTCTATCAGTTTTTTCTTGTCGGGTGCAATGATAAGAACGATTTTGCATGGAAGTGAAAGGTATTTCTCCAGTTCCCCTTTTCTCTGATGGGTGGCATAATTGATGTAGAGGATATCCGGAAGCTCACTTGTTTTCATCGTGAAAATTTCCTGCTCGTCATAGAGCTCAAAAAGTGCACCGGTATAAATTACATAGCGCTCCAGATTTTTTGCAATGCTTTTTTCCTGAACGTCATTTCTTGCAAGCAAACCTACTTTGAAACCAAGCATATTGATGATTTTTCTCGGTGCGCTGTCCTTGGCTTTCTCCAGTGTCAGGCTGAAGAAGAAAGTAGAGCCTTGTCCCTCTTCGCTCTCAATATCGAGCTCCCCACCCATGAGTGAGACCAGTTTTCCGGAAATGGCAAGCCCAAGGCCGGTACCTCCAAACTTTCTGCTTGTCGATACATCCGCCTGTGAAAAGGCTTCGAAGATCTTGTTTCTTTGACTTGGTGAAATACCGATCCCGGTATCCGATACCGCAAATTTGACGGTTACATAGTCATTACTTTCGGCAATTTTTTCGACAGAAACATCGACAGCACCTTTTGCTTTTGTAAATTTGATCGCATTACTGATGAGGTTAACAATGACTTGAGATATTTTAGTCGGATCCCCCATCACCTTGCTTGGCAGATCGGGATCGATGAATACCCCCAGTTCTATATTTTTCTCCGCAGCTTTCGCACCGTAAGATTCAATAGAAGATTCAAACTGCGTGACAGGATCGAATTCGATATGCTCAAGCTCTATCTTGTCTGCTTTGATCTTGGAAAGGTCGAGTATGTCATTCACGATCGTCAAAAGGTTGTCCGAACTGTTTTCAATGACTTGAATGAACTCTCTTTGCTCTTCATCGAGATTGGAGTCTTTCAACAGTTGCGTAAATCCGACAATACCATTGAGCGGTGTCCGGATTTCATGGGACATATTGGCAAGGAAAAGGTCTTTTGCCTGGTTTGCTGCCCGTATGGTATCAACAAGGAAACGGTAGATCCCGTTTGTATCTCTGCGGTCGATCAGACGCTGTAGCTCTCTTTGCTGATCTTTGTCCAGCACCGCTTCAATATCTTTCAGTGTATCCTCAAAAAGTTTTCGGTCTTTGGTCATGTTATAGTAGAGTACCAGCAGTATCACAAGGATTACCAGTGCTACAAACGCCCATAGCCCGTACTGCATCAGTTGCGCTTTCCAGATCTCTGCTTTTGCATCGACTTTTTTGTGTGCTTCGTTGAGCAATTTATGTTCTGATTCGAGTAAGTACTGCTGCTTTGCCGTACTCTGTTTTATCCATGCTTTGGGTGAGACCGCATATTCCCCGTTTTGTGCTCCATAGAATACTTTCACACGCTCCAGGCTGCCGATTTTGCTGTATGCTGTATCTGATATGACTGCTTTGAGTTCTTTGCGTAATGTCGCATCAGAAAGTCCTTTGAGTGGAGGCAGGACATCATAAAGCAAAAGTCTATCCCAGACCTTCAGGTCATCTTCTTTCATAGGATAATGGCCATTCAGGACAAACAGAATACCGGTATCTTCAAGTACAATGTTCCCTTTGAGGTTTGTATAGTCACTCAGGAGGCTTAGATATTCTTTGACATTACCTTCCTGTTTTGCCGCGATGATCTTTATGGCACCGTTCAATACTTTGAATATCTCCTGATGATAAATTGTATAAAAGGTATCACGATAATCCGAACTGAGTGTATCGATACTGTTCCTTACTTTTTTCAGGCTGTTGCGTATCGCTGTCAGCCGGCGTGTATACATTTTGAAAGTTGGGTGGTCATGCACATAGGCAGAGAGTTCTCCCAGCTTGCTGTTGACATTTTCACGGCTTGTTTCCAGTAGCTCTTTGCCTTTTTTGCCGTGACTTCCCATAAAGGTTGCCGAAGCGATACGCTCTTTGGATATAGCATCGATTGTCTCATCGAATAAATCGACAAAATGAATCTCCTTTCTGCTTTCAACCGCTTTCTGATATGTTTGAAACGCACCGTAGGTCTGATATGAGATCATTCCCAGCACTGCAAGTACAAGCAGCATCAGAAAAGAAAAGATATTTTTATTGTTTAACCATCTCATCTTGATCCTTTATTGGTTTTGGTTGTGATACAGTGCTATTTTCATTATCTGGTTTTCCAGATAATCTGTTGAAAGTATCATCAGTTTTGGGATGAAAAGTACTTCAGATTTTTTAAAAAAACTGTCATTGACCTGCCATCCTTCGATGACGGTCTGTTTTACAGATGTCAAGTCACCGGTATAGCGGTATGCTTTGATCTTTTCCAAACGGGTATTAAAGGCTGTGATCGCTTCCTGCATCTGTTCACGGTTCGTTGTATTGTCAAATCCGGTATGCAGCGCCATATAGTATTTCATCATACGCTCCAGAAGGTACTCCATCTGTTTGGTGACCATCAGCATTTTTTCCTCTTTTGTAAACTGGTAGGTATGTGCAGCTGCGATGGAATCGGCCCCTTCCAGAATCGTTTCACTGTAGTCGAGCATCAGTGCGGCTTTTTCACTGTTGAGAGGCTCAGTCAAAATATGGGCGATCTGATCTTTGCTGTAGGCAAGAAACTCCAGAATATCTTTGGTATCTTTGTCTTTGGTCGTTGCGGCAATCGTGTCGAGGTTGTTACTCAATTCGACAAGGAGAGTTTTCAGCTCGTTTTTTACCTTGTCTTGGTAAGGTGCCTTGAACATCAAAAGATACTCTTTCACGATCTTCTGGCTTAGAAAGCGCAGATTTTCTGTCGCTTCCAGGATAGTAATATC
>WGDG01000031.1 GCA_015493425.1 Sulfurovum sp. | reverse complement strand
ATTCAAAACCTTGTCATACGATTACATCAATGGGTGAATTCTCTTTGGATACCATTATGGCTTCATGCACCTTGCGAGATCACTGAAGTGCTGAGCACTCCGTACACAGTTCATACGCGATTCAAGAAAAGTAATATGCCTGTCAAAACGGTCAAGCACCCTGTTTCTTTCTTTTTCCCATGAGACGATCCTGTTATGCTTGTCGTTTGTAAAATAGTGCTTTAAAGAGAGCATTTCATCAAGGCAGCTGTTGGCCGTTCGCGTATTTGTGGCAGTGGCAAGACACGCTCTTGTCTTTTTCATCGTTTGCAGCAGTTTGGGAAGCAACTTTTTCTGACTTTCAAAAAGAGGGTGGTCAAGCACATGCATAACACGCTCTTTCTCTTTTTTGGGAAGTTTTACTTCATCCGTATTTTTTGCATTCAGCAGGGAAATCACTTCAAGCATACGGTCTGAAAAAGCATCCGGGATTTTGACATGCCGGGTTTTGAAGTGAGCGGCAAAAAGCGCCATCTTCTCCACAGGGTACTTCGGGACACTGCATTTGGACGTACTGCTACTATTGATATCAAATCTGACAGAGACTGCCTCTTCTTTGTAATACAGCCCCATTGCACGATACTCGGTAAAGAGAGGAATCCCTTTATAAATACATTTACTGATTCCCTTCGCTGTCCACATATCACACACAACATTGGCAATCATCAGTTGCTGTCCGCTTTTGCTGAGCCCTTTGGTAATATCGCGTGCTTTCTTGCCTTTTGGCAATGGCCGTTTACGTATTTTTTTGGTTTTAAAATCCACATCGAGAATTTCATTGGACTCGCGTTTGATACAACTTAGTTTGTGGTCAATATAGTGCAGTGCCCCAGTCACCTTTTCAGTTACATTGGTTTCGAAAAGTTCTACGGCACCCCAGTCTCGAAAACGGAGCTTGCCGTTTCCTTCAAGTGTCAGGTTGACATCTTCGGCAAGCGAACCGCCGCCACTGATCTTATAGATAATCTCGGCTTTGGGTACTTCGTAAATCTTATTAGGCTCTGTTTCTGCCTGGAGTGCAATGCCAAGCATCATCACGCTGCTCATACTGATTAAAAAATGATTCATCAAAGGGGGTCTGTTATTTTTCATGTGATTATTGTAGCATAATCGTGTTGCTACTCTCCCATCCAGCAGCTTTATGACAGCTTGCTATCAACCCATCATCGTCTGTTTGAGCCGATGGGTTACAGTTTTTTTCGAGAATATGCTAAAATAGAAAACACAAAGCAAAGAGAGTCTTATGATACAACATCGGAAGCGATATTGGGTTCTTTTGTCCATTTTACTGATTCAGACCCTACTCTTTGGCAACTTTAAAGCAATCAACATAGAACAGACCGACGGGAATTCAATTTTGCCGTATACACGGGTAGCTACGACCGATGACAATGCAACACTTGCATCTGTCATAAAATCAGCGGCATTCAAATCATATAACAAAAACATACTCAACCTTGGTATATCACAAAAACGCGGCTGGATTGCGTTTGTAGTACAAAACCATTCCGACCGGGCAATACACCGATTGCTCATCCCCACTTCATCACTGCTGGAAGATCTTGTACTCTACGATGGTCAAACACATAAAATCGTGAAGAGAACCGGCTTGATGCACCTTGACAGCACACACAATACTCTCTTTTTTCATCTGCCGATCACACTGCAGCCACATAGCAGCCGAACCTATTATCTTTCTGTGCACTCAACCTACAGCCCCGTTGCATTCAAATTGCTGCTTGAGGATTCAAAAACTTTTTATCACAGCGACAAGTATCGCAAAGCCTTCAATATTCTACTCATCGGTATTGTACTCTCCCTGATGCTCTATGCTTTTTTTATCTCCTTATATATGCGGGACAGAAGCTATTTCTACTATGGTCTCTATCTTTTTACCCTGCTCTTTCAGCAGATTACCTATATTGGTTTAACCAAGATCTATTTCCCTCCTACTTTCGTGACCATTGATCTGGAGATCGTACTGCTAAAAATCGGCACACTCATTGTCACTTCCGCACTCTTTGCCATCCATTTTCTCAATACCAAACAGGTACCCTGGATTGACAGAACCTATAAAGGGTTTATTCTTCTTACCCTGTTTGAGATCATACTCTTTCATCCGCAGAGCAGCGTTGCACTGTCTATCCTGATTATTACAGGCGCCTTCTTTGTGACCTACCAGCTTCTTGCCGGTATTATCATATATAGAAAAGGGTATACACAGGCAAGACTCTTCATTATGGGCTTTGCACTTGTTTTTCCTGCCTACCTTTTTCTCATTACCGATGCGTTGGGCATTACGACGTTCCTGGTCGATTTCTTCAACAATTCTCTCATTCTTGTTACCGTCATAGAAGCATTCATCCTTTCTCTTGCCTTTGCTGACCGGTATCTTATTTTGGAAAAAGAGAAGCAGCAGAAAGAGAAACAATTGACTGAAGAGACACTCAACAGAACCCGGCTTGTAGAAGAAGAGGTAAAGAAAAAGACCGAAGCGCTCAACCAGTCACTCCATACACAGGAACTTCTGCTCAAAGAGGTACACCACCGTGTCAAAAACAACCTGCAGATCATTCTCTCGATGATACGACTGCAGTATGATGAGATAGAAGATCCAAAAATACAGGAAAAGTTCATTAACCTTGAACACCGCATCAATACCATTGCCAAAACCTATTCAATGCTGCTTTCCGGAGATGATCTGGAAAACATCAATATCGCTACCTACATCGATGCTCTGCTGTATGATATTTCAGAAAGCTATAGCTACACCCGGTACAGTGTCGAAGTTATAAGTGATATCGGCGTACACGATATTCCACTGAAACAGGCAGTCTATATTGGTCTTGTCATCAATGAGCTCGTCACCAATGCCTACAAATATGCTTTTAAAAATGGAAAAGGTATTATACGGGTATCGCTCCATAAAGAAGAAAAAACAGGAGAATACCTGCTTATCATCGAAGACAACGGCAGTGGGTACAGTATTGACAAGAACAAAAAAAGTCTTGGCCTTAGGCTGATTCATGCTCTCATCTACGATCAGCTTGAAGGCAGTATGCAGGTTGAGAATGACAAGCACACAAAATACACCATAAGGTTCAAGGTATGAGTAGTATCAACGTTTTAATCGTAGAGGACGAGAGTATTGTTGCAATGGAAATTGAAAGTTTTGTAAGCAGCAAGCTTGGCTACAATGTCATCGGGATTTGCTCCAGTGCCGAAGATACGCTCAAACTTCTGGAAACACGTTCTGCCGATATTATTCTGATGGATATCAGGATTAAAGGAGATATGGACGGGATAGAACTTGCAGAAGTGATCCTCAAACAGCACCCCAAAACACAGATCATTTTTCTGACCGCCCATATGGATGATTACAATGTCGACCGGGCAATCGAACTCGATCCTGTTGCCTACCTTTCTAAACCTTTTAACCGTGAAGAGCTGCGGGTTGTCATGAAAATTGCCATGCAGAGGATGCATAAAAAAAGCGGCTACAAAACCCATAATCCCGACCATCTTATCCTCGATGAAGAGTACTGCTTCAATGAAACAACACAAACCCTTTTCTGCTGCGATGAACCCATACATCTTACCCAGAAAGAGGGAGATCTGCTCTATCTGCTGTTACAAAACAGAAACAAAATCGTCGATACCTATACCATAGAACAATACCTCTGGCCGGATAAATCGGTCACACCCAATACATTGCGCACACTGGTCAGACGTCTTCGAGAAAAACTCAAACACAAATTCATTCAGACGATCCCCTCTCAGGGCTACCGTTTGACCCTGCCGAAACGAGAGAAACACTAAAAGCTGTAAGAGATATCCATAAAGAAAAGCATCTCATCTTTGACTTCGTCAAAGAGAGGTGTACCACCGAAATAATCGACAACTCCCACTTCTGTATTGATGGCATCGGCAATATCGTACTTGATCCATGCACGTTGAAAACCGCCCTTTTCAAGCCCTAAACCGTAACGTGTGTGCAAATAGTTCAAATGCAGTGTATCGTTCATAAAGTTGGATCTTATACGAAAAGCATGCTGATAGGTATTCTTCTCGATAGGGGCAAGAGGTATCGTTGATTCGCTGCTGTAAGCGGGATAGAGAGGATTTGGCATACTTTTCACACCGAGCCTGTCATCATACTCCATGAAATGCCGGACAGCAATATCGTAACTGATCGTTGTTTCACTCACACCGCTGTATTCAAAGCCGACAAGTCCGTCGATGCGATTAAATGTTTTATCATTTGCAGCAGTAAAGCGTAGTTTGTTCCAGTAGGCCCACTCCGTTTTGAAAAGCCAGGAACCGGAAAGCACATTGAGTGCCGTACCGAACATATTTACCTTGTCATGGTAAATCTTTACCCCCGGCTGAAAAAAGATATTGCTCTGCGCTTTGAGATACCCAATATCGTCATAGATATGTGCAGCATAAAAACTGATATCCCATCCTGGAAATTCACCTCCTATGCTGACGGCAAATGTTGGATCACGGTACCTCTCCTGCTGAGGAATATAGGGAAGGCGCAACCCGTATTCACGATACAGTTCTGCATCGTACGGCAATGGATTATAGATCGATCCGTAAGGCGGGTTGAGTGTAAACTGCTGTTCAAGAATGACAATGGGCGTAATACGCCAGTCACCGATACTGTAATCGAAACGCAACATCGTCGTTGGCAGACGCAGGTCTTCAATATCGACAATACCCGGACGGCGGTTGTCAAGGGGGTTAAGTACATCGGTGATGCGGATAGTGTCGCTTCGCCCCCACACAACGACCTGTCGCCCCGCTTTGGCATCGAAGTGGTCGTTGAAACTCCACTCAAGATAGGCATCGTAAAGGCGTATCTCTGTTCGCAGTGAGTCCAGCTCTTCCTGTGTATAGTCTGTTTTTCTGACATCATACATCCCGTCATAGAAGGCTTTGGCGTTGATCTTGAATTTTACACCGTTTTCAAAAGTGTGTTCATAGTCAAGAAAAAGAGTCTGGCGCAGGGACGAGAAGAGGTTTTTGGGCTTGTCTTTATTGTAGGAGAAGGCAAACTGCTGTGTCAGTTCTCCACTAAGGCCCTCGGGAAGAAAAGTGCTCTTCTTTGAGGTACTTCCCCCATCTGTATCAAATGCCTCCTCTTCATCTTCAAAGGCTTCCATACTTGCATCTTTAACGTTACCCTTTTCATCTGCACTGCCTGATTCATCGTCAAATCCTGCCATAAGATCGTCAGATTCCGCCGCTTTTTTTGCAGGAACTGTCTGCTGCACCGCCGCTGCATCGTCAAAGCTTTCCATTGTCTCATCGAGGCTCTCTTCAGCCCAGCTGCAACTGCCTATCATCCCGAGACAAAGTACCGTTTTTAGCCATACTTTACGCACCGGCTACAGCCCCTTTTCAAGTCTGCGTGTTTTGAACATACTGTCGCTAATGGGTTTGTTGAGTCTAATATCTGTAAACTGCAACACTGTCTTATGCAGTGTCTTTTTTCCCTTTTTGGTTGTCATTGCGATCTCATCAGTCACCCAGATACCGTTTTGTCTGTGCAGCTTTGTCATATCCATATACTTCTTTCGGCCGTTTTTCATAAAGCCGATAGAACGTACCACAACATAATTGTCTTCTCTGACAATATCGATGCTCTTGCGGTAACCCGATTCCTTGACTACTTTTTTCGTGCGCGGCAGCGATTCAATCATCCATGCTTTGTGACCCCGGACACTTGTCTCCTTCAGCAGTTTAAAGTCGTAATCTTCCAGATTTCTGTCGGTCATATCAAAGTAGGAAAAGTCAGAGCCCATGAAGCTGGAAGATTTGTCCGAACTCGGAATACGCTTAACCTTTTTGAGCGCAGGCAGATAGAGCCACTGGTCGTCATCTTTTTTAGCATCATCATAATCATACGTCAAGAAGCCTGTATTACGCACATCTGCAGGCGATTTGAAGAACATGACCTTATACTCATCCTTGCCATAATCTTTACCATAGGATTTGATATCACGCACACGCTTTTTACCGCGTTTGTCAATGAGCGTCATCTTCATCTCCTGCTCAATTGTCTTACCGTCATCACGTGCATCACCCTTTTCCATGATCGCCCGTGCTTTTGGATCATCTGCATACGCAGACATCCCCGTCAGCATCACCGCTGCCATTGTCATTAAAATTGATTTTTTCATTATTTTTTCTCCTCTTCTTTTCAATGCATCCTTAAGAAACGCAAACATGCACCCTGTAATTTTCAATTACCACAATCCATCCCTACTTCATCGTACCGGTCATCTATTGGATACAGACATAAAAACAAAATAATAACATAAGATATATTATAAGTATTTCTTTTTATATGGCATAACAACTTTTTTTGATAAAAAGGGGTTTATCGTAGCACTTACAGTAATGGCAGAAGAAATTTTATTGTTTTGAGACAGTATAAGTTTTCGTATCGAATATACTTAAAAGTGCCGGCAAAAGCAAAAGGTCTGCAAGCAGGGCAATCGCCAACGCAACAGCAGTAACGATGCCAAAGTTCCGATTGGGTACGAAGTCGCTAAAGAGGAATACTGCAAAGGAAAAACTGAGTACCACTGTCGTAAAAAGGATCGCCCTGCCTGCATACTGCAACACTTCATCGAAACTCTCAACCAAAGAGAGCCCCCGTTTACGTGCATCAAAATATTTGGCAAGAAAGTGGATCGTATCATCCACTGCAACACCGATAATGATCGCTCCTGCGATGGCTACTCCCATGTCAATGGTCAGCCCCAGCCATCCCATCACACCAAGCACCAGCACCACCGGCAGAATGTTGGGAAGCATCAGAATCCAGAGCAGCTTTACACGGCGGAAGATCAGCAGCAGCATCAACGAGACGATCAGCAGCGTTAGAGAGAGTGACCAGATAAGCGTATCGGTAATATCATCCTGCATAAAAGCATACATCACCGTCTGTCCGGTAATCTCCATTGTATACGGTGACTTTGCCCACCACTGCTGCGCAAAATGTATCATCTCAAGGTCTTTGCTCGTATCGACAATGTTGGTCAATACCGTAATACGGAATTTTCGCTGGTCGAAATCGATCTTGTCGGTAATCTCCATCCCCGGTTTAAGCGACGTACTGTAAAGCAGTAGATACTGGGCGATCAGATCGCGCCTCTTTGGTACCGTTTCGGTGCCGTTGAAGATTTTGTTATAGCGCTTGATAATATCCAGCAGTGAGCTGACATGGCGCACATCGTTCGGAAATCGCTCCTGATAGGCTTTGGAAAAGTGCTCGACGGTTTTGAGGAATGCCGGCTCTTTGATACCGTCTTTTCTGCCACTGTCGACAATGAGTGTGTAGGACATCGGCCCCGTCAGATTCGCCATATTGAACTCGGAGGATTTTCGGATCTCCACATCCTTGTCGAAGTAGCGGATGGTATTGCTGTCGACCTTGATACGCCACAACCCCGCACCCAGCAGCAGCATCACTCCGACTGAAACCAGGACGATCTGCCTGTTATACCTGACAATGAACGCACCATAACGTACAGGGCGCACACCCCTTTGTTTCTCTTGCAGTACATGTTGTGTATGAGCACGTGCCAGAAGAAAGAGAACAGCAGGCATCCAGGTGACTGAGATGAGAAAGGCCAGCAATGCACCGCTTGCCGTAGCAATCCCAAGTGTGGCAACAGGAACGACTTTGGAGAGTGCCAGCGTAGCAAACCCTACCGTCGTCGTAGCCGATGTAAGAAAAATGGGTAAAAAGTTCTTTGCAAGTGCCGTTTCGACTGCACGGTAGTTCTCTGCACCCGATTGGCGCTGCATACGCCATACACTGTAGATGTGTACGGCATCGGCAATGCCTATGGCAATAATGAAGACAGGGATATTGGCAGTAAAATTGTTGAGCTTGTAGCCCAACAGTACCTGAATAGCAATGACGGTAAGAAAGGTAAAGAGCACCACGCCTACAGGAATGAGCGCACCGCTGACACGCCGAAAAAGGGCAAAGAGCAGTACCATTGCAATCAGTAGTACCAGCGGTGTAAAGGTAGCGGCATCATTGCCGGCGATCTCAACAAATGCCTGCGTAATGGCCGGGCCGCCGTTAAGCCAGAATTTGTAACCTGTTTTGTTCGCTTCCGGGTCAACAATGGCATGCACTGCTTTCATGATCTCTCCGGAGACATTCCCCTCCTCATTGGCATCTGGCTCCAGTCTGGCGAAGATCATAGTGGTCGTACCGTCTTTGGAGATAAAGCTGTTGGCAACAATACGATCGTGTGTGGCTATCTGCTTTCTGTCCGCAAAGTAAGAGGCGTTGGTTTCATCAAGATCGTCGATGAAGTCATCGACCAGCACCTCATCGGGGTGGGCAGGATCAGCATGTACATACTGGTAATTGGTAATGGAATCTACCCTGTCGACATGATCCATATCCCACAGCGCTTCGGTAATGCGCATCACCGTACCTAATGCTTTTTTGTTGAAGATGCCGTTTTCATCCCGGAAAATGATTGTCACACCGTCATCGTTGGAAAATGCATTTCTGAAGTTATCGTACGTCTTCAAAACCGGCGCATCTTTTTCAAACCAGATACGGTAGGATCCGTCGATCTCCAGATGCTTGAGATAGCTTGACAGAAAAAGGACGACAAGCGGCACTCCCAGTGCCACAAACCAGCGCAGACGGTAAAGCAGCCGTATGTATGCAGCCACTACTTCAACCCGCGTGCCAATGCTGCTTCAAAGCGTCCGAATGCTCTGTCCATTGCAGCTACGATATGCTCTGCATCACTGCCGCCTGTTTCGACGATGGTGCTGAAAAGGTGCGAGGTGGTTTGCCCACTTTGGGTATTTTCCACACTCCATGAAGCATCAAGATAGACTTTGCCGTTTTGGGCAATAAAGCGGGAAATAGCAATGTGAAGAATGCGCTTGGGCTGCTCTTCCACACCCCATGGATAGGCATACACATCGGGGTTGTGCAGTGCATGCTGCAGATAGGAGACGACTCGTCGTGTCAGTCCCTCATCCATATCTTCAGCCCATTGGGCACCGGAGAGAAAGACAATATGGTTGGAAGATTTTGCCACAGCGAGATCACGCTTGAAGAGATACTTCGGTACCGTTACAGTCTCAACCCCGATACTCGTATGCATCCGGCGTACATGGGAAGGCTGTGACGGATTGGAAAGGATATAGTAGTTCCCGCTGCCTGCACATCCTCCAAGCAGCAGTATTAAGAAAAGAGCAAAAAGAGTCGTACGCATTATTTATCTCCGAATATCAGTGAATTTGGTTTACGGTTGAGCATTCTGAGGAAACGATCCATCTCATCTGAAGTCTTTTTAACTGCTTTCAGTGTTGCACTGATCTGACGTGTAACAAGCGAATGGCTGTCATAGCCTTTGATCGTTTTTCGCGCCTGTTGCAGTGTACGTGTCAGCTCCTTGAGTGCGGCATCAACCTGATCCGGCATTTGGGTAAAACTTTTTTTGGCAGTCATGGTATTGAGTGTATTGACACTCTTTTTAAGATCGACTAGCACCTCATCGGCATGGGCAATGGGTTTCTGACTCTGTGCGATTGTCTGTTGCAGTGTATCTACCAGTTTTTCAAGCGGAAGTTTTTCCAGTTTTTCCAAAATGCCTGAAATACTCTGCATAATGTCACTTGGCGTATAGTCTACCGTAGGCAGATAGGCAAAACGCCCCGCTTTGGTAATGGTATCGTTGTTCTCAGCGGCTGTTTCATCAAAAGCCAGTTTGACATAGAGCGATCCGGTGATGGGATTGAGCTGAGCAATATGTGCACGCATCCCTTCTCTTACTGCTTGGTAGAAATTGGCTACGCCCGTATCATTCTTTTCTGTACTGTCTGCAAAAACCGATGTATCGATCTCAACATGGACACGACCGTCCATCAGGTGTGTTTTACTGTCGTATTTGAGTGCCACATCGACGACATTACCTACACCAAAGCCTTCATAGCGTACCGGTGCGCCAATATGCAAATTGGCAATAGAGTGTTTTGTTTTGAGTACAAAGTGTTCCCTGTGAGGCGTGCCGCTTCCAATGCGCTGTTTGGAAATTTCACTTTTATTCGGGTAGAGTTTAAAGATAAAGGCATCGGGTATCTTTGCCTTGTCATTCTTTCCTGTACTGGAGAACTCAATAGCCCCCTGAATAAGATCCTGTACCGGTGCCACATCAATATCGAGACTGCCGTTGTTCAGCGTTGCACTGACAGCTTCACGCACCCAGAATTTCGAGTCTGTATGCACATAGGGTACATAGGGTTTATCAATAAAAACAATGACGTCGACACTAATATCATCAAGACCGAGCGTCACATACTCTACCTTGCCCACTTCAATATTCTGCAGGTAAACAGGTGTCCCTTTTTTAACAGAGCTGTCCCCTTTTTCAGCTTTAAGCACAAAATATTTTCCCCCTTCATTGGCACGATAGGCATAATTGAGCCCATGGTATATTTTTTTAAACTCTTTCCCGCCTTTTTTGGAGTACATCTGCACATAGGTACCAGAAATCAGCGTATCCAGGCCTGTAACCCCCGTCAAACCAAACTCGGGTTTGACGATCCAGAACTTGGTGTACTCATTCAAAAACTCAACCGCATCCTTGTTCATACGGGCAACGACAACCACTCCTTCACCATCTTTCTCAAGCTGCACATCGGTGACTTTTCCTACCGGCACATTACGGTACTTGATCTGGCTCTGTCCTGCAACCAGGCCTTCATTCTTTTCAAAAATAATGCGTATTTCCGGCCCGCGCTGATCATAATACTGATAGGCAAGCCATCCTGCAATTACCAGTGCAATCAGCGGTACGATCCAGATAGAGGTAAAAAAGTTGAATTTTGTAGACTCTTCCACTTCAGGTATATGTGTTCCCATATAAGTGCTTCTTCCTTGTATTATTTGTATGCCTGAATCAAGCGGGTATCAAACGCGCGTGCAGCAAGCAGTGTAAAAAAGACCGACAAAGCAAAAGCCGTCGCTGCTGTGCCTGCAATAATCTGTATGTTCGCAAGATGAATCAGCGCCGCAAGAATGGCGACAACGAAAACGTCTATCATCGACCAGGGGCCGATAATTTCCATCAAATAGTAGAGCTTATGCTTACTGACCTTCTTCTCTTTCCCAATGGGGTATTTTACACTAATTAGCAGATAAATCAAAACGATAAATTTAAGAATGGGAATGATGATGGAAGCAAAGAGAATGATCAAAGCAATGGGGTAGGAGCCGTGTTCCCACAGGTAGACAACCCCTCCAAAGATCGTACTCTCCTCAACATGACCAAACTTTTCAGTAATCAGCATCGGATAGATATTGGCCGGAATATAGGCAATAATCGCGGTAATGAGATATGCCCAGCTCTTTTCCGTTCTAAAACGGTGGTGTTTGTAAATGGATGATCCGCAGCGGCGGCAGCGGTTGTGTTTTCCTTTATCAATATTGACTGCTTCGCATACCGGGCATCGTAACAGCTTACTCTCATCAATTTCCATCAACAGCCCCTTCCTTGCCGTAATAGCGTCTTCTGAGCATCCATATCTCCGAAATATGTACATGCTGATTTAAATAGATATCAAGCAAAACAAAGGCCGCCAGTGCCCAGAATGAAATACCCATATGAATCTGTGCGTAACCTATCAGCTTGACCAGTGCAACAAAAATACTAACCAGAAAAATCTCACTCATATTCCACGGCTTCAGATGCGAAAGCAGTATAAGCAGTTCCCTGAGCAGACGGGGAGAGCCTTTGAATTTCAATATGGCAAAGATCACAAAATAGAGCAGCATAATGAGCAGCGGAAACAGAAAGATCAGAAACAGACAAAGCATTCCGACAATATAAAAACCGTTTTGAAAAAGGCTCAAAAAGGTTTTGCTTAGTGTGATGTACTGTGTATGCCCCAGTATCTCTATTTTGACAAGAGGGAAAAGGTTGGCCATAAAAAAGAAAATCAGTGCCGTAAGACTGAGTGCCAGCCCATGATCGATCAGTTTGCTGTCGTAACGGTAGAGAACACTGCCACATTCACTGCAGCATGCCTTGGCACCGTCTTGAATGGGGATCTCCTTGTGTACGGT
>WGDG01000030.1 GCA_015493425.1 Sulfurovum sp. | reverse complement strand
TCGTTGTAAAGCAAATGCATATTGACCTGAGTGACCCGATCAACGCTATCACCATGCTTGGTGCTGTTGCGATTGCGACACTCGCATTTGGTGTCTCGGCGAAATATATCGCTCAGATGAAGACAGACAAGGCGCAAGGTGAGCTTGCTGAAGAAAACTGGGACGGTATTGGTGAGTACAAAAACGAACTTCCTTCCGGTTGGGCATACTCTTTCCTCGGAACACTGATCTGGGCACTTTGGTATTGGACAGTAGGTTATCCTGTCAATGCGTTTAGCCAAATCGGTCAATACAATGAAGAGGTAAAAGCGTATAACAAGAAGTTTGAAGCGGTTCATAAAAATGCCGACAAAGAGACATTGAAGCAAATGGGTGAATCGATTTTCCTGGTACAGTGTGCACCATGTCACGGAACAACGGGTGACGGACTTTCAGGGAAAGCGCAGGACTTTACTTCACGTATGACCAAAGCACAGGTGCTGCACGTCATCAATAACGGTCAGCATCAGCTTGATTTCCCAATGGGTGCAATGCCTCCGGGGATGGCATCCGGTAAAGATGCCGAAGATATTGCGGCATGGATCGCAGGCGGCATGAAAGGTGAAAAACCGGCAGCATTTGCAGCATGTGCTTCTTGCCACGGCGCTGACGGTAAAGGTAACAACGGTATGGCACCGAACCTTACAGCGTATGATGTGACACTTGTCAGCCACGTACTTGAACATGGTAAAAAAGGTATTATCGGTAGAATGCCGTCATTTAAAACAAGAATGACACCGGTTCAGGAAAAAGCATTGGCTGAGTACATTCAGTCTCTGAAAGACTAAGGAGTAGAGTATGACAGAAAATACAAACAGATCCGTATTTGGACTCAACGGTGTTACAGGAATGCTGATTGCAACAGTACTGTTGCTTTCCATTCTTGCTTTCCTGACAGTATGGGGCCTGAAAGTACAACAGGCATCAGCACAGAAACCGTACGATCCTACACCGATTGTCAGCAGCCTTGACAATGTCAAGATGATCAGCAAAGACAATGCAAAATTTGCATTCCAAGATCCGAAATAAGAAAGGATAGACAATGATTACAATTATGGACAAAGTACTGGGCTGGGGAATGGTAGTGACTGCCATTTTCACCGCATGGGCAGTGCTCACACCAAACCATCTGTACGTAGGGTAACCTATGATAAAAGCAACAGCAAGGTTCACCTTGCTTGCTTTGTTCCTTCCACTTTTACTTCATGCAAACTATATTCTCAAGAATGACCTTTTAAATTCTGCAGCACAGCAGTATGTCAAAAAAATGGCAGAAGAATTACATGCCAAGACAGGGGTTAACGGATATTTGATTGCCACCAATGAGCATTTCCCCGTAGGATTGAACTTGGTGAAATACAGTAAAACATATGAAGCGAATATGAGCAAGCCTTACGTACTATTTATATTTGCGCCTTTTGCATTGATTACTCAAAAATCAGAACACAGAGGCAGAGTGGCATTCATACCTTCCTCACCAAAAGTTGCTTCCATGTATGATAAAAGTGATGTGATGGATGCGACAATAGGTGTGCTGGAAGGTGTCGACAAAAACAAAGCCGAAGATAAACATGCCATTGCTATCGTGCAGGGATTTTCGGAACTCGCAGATCAAATCGCTGATGCAAAAGGTGTGAAGTTAAAGAGCACCATTAAAGATTCACGAGTAGGATTGCGGATTGTCCAGGTACTTGTACTGTTAGGATCAGCAGTTGTATTTTGGTTCTTTCTTATTAACCCAATATATCGAAGGATAAGGTATGGCAAAAAAAAATAAGCAAACTTCCTATTGGCCTCATATGATACTGGGCTTTTTGCTTGTAGGTGTTACGTTAGGGTACTGGACGGTAAAGTCGGCAACTTCCGTCCCTGTCCAGGAAACCAACGACTATATGATGAAGTATCAGCAGGCAGATCTGCATATCAATGATATTTTGGACAAGAAGAAGCGTTTTGACAAAGAGTACACTATTGTCATTGACGGTGCAAAAAAAGGAAAATTGGAACTTGAACATGTCAAACGTGCAAAAGAAGAAGAGGTTGTACTGCTGAAGCAAGGCACCAATACCTTTACCTACCGGGTACTGGATAAAAGCGGCAGACCGGTTGAAGGTGTCAAGGTTACATTTATGCTTACCCGGCCACATACCGACAAGGATAATGTGGTTGTTAGCAATATTCCTCTCAAAAACGGTGAATATGTGGTTGCGGATGTCAATGTCAGCAAGCCGGGACGATATATTTTGCGTCTGAAAGCGGCAGTGGATAAAGATACTGTAGGCTACTCAGACCTGCCTGCTTATCTCAACCCGTAGGATGTTGTCTCTGACAACATCACACTTTGCTTAATATTCTTCCTCTTTAATGTGGCTTTTTGCCCACGCAGCAATTTCATCTCTCTGAGCTTTTGTCAGTTTGGCGTCTTTATGGATGCTCAGGTACATCGGCATAGGCATACGGAAGTGGATGGTCTTGACAATACCTTTGTATATTTTCTGCTTCTTGGCTTCATCGTAATTTCCCCACTCCTGAAAATTGGCAGCTTCACGTCCTTCTTTGATATGGCTTTTAACTTCCAGTGATACGGGAGAGATATATCCATACCATGGCATCTTGGTCTGGTAAGAGTGGCAGTCATAACAGGAGTGTTTGAGCATAGCCATAATCTTTTTTGGAGCCTTGATCTCTTTTGCCGGGTCGATATGCTTGGGCGCTTCAGGGATCTTGATTTGAATGAGCTGCAGCAGCAGAAATACACCGAGTACCCAGAGGGCAAGTGTTTTAAACATGGTAGTCCTTTTTTGCCGTGATTATACCGTGCTTATGTAAACGATAATATATGACAATTTGAAAGATCCCCTTTGCTTTGGCGTGACTGTATGCTATACTCTTTTTTATGAATACCTTACATATCTATCCTACTTCCAGAGCCATTCGGACACAGGTTGCATCTGCGCTTGAGAACGATAGTTTCCTGCCCGCTTACATGCGTATGGATGAGTTTGAGCAGCGAATGGTGCTGCTGCCAAACATGCAGCTTGTCGATACGATGCAGCGCATATTGCTGCTAAGAGAGGCAAGCCGGTTTGATGCCTTTGAAGGGCTGAAGTTTGAGAGAAAACTGGTACGCTTTTTTGGCAAAGGCGAGGCGATATTCCGTTTTTTTGAAGAGCTTGCAGGGGAAAAGGTGGACTTTGAGACTCTGGCACAGGCAGATGCCTATGCCGAGTTTGGAGAACATCTTGAAATCCTCGAAACACTCAGAGAGAATTATCGAAACATGCTTGATAAAAGAGGATTTACCGACCGCTGTTTCATCCCCGAGCTTTATCAGATCAACAAGGATTTTTTGCAGCAGTATGAAACCATAGAGATTTTTCTCGAGGGCTATCTGAGCCGTTTTGAACTGGAACTGCTTGAAGCGGCAGCCCAAGAGACGACCCTGCTGATACACTACCGCACCTCACCTTTTACCAAAAAGATGCAGGAGCGTTTTGCCGAAGTGGGAATAGCCCTGCCCGATAACAGCGAAGTTTGTTTTGATCTTGGCAAACGCAGTATCGTCTCCCAAACGCCGATGGACAATACGCTTGCGGTAAGCGTCAAAAGTGTGGAGGAGCGTGAAGCACAGGTGGCACTGGCGCTGGCTCAGATAGAGCAGATGGTGCAAAGCGGCATCGATCCTGAGAAGATTGCCCTGGTGCTGCCAGATGAGTCTTTCAAGGAGCACTTTATGCTTTTTGACCGTCTGGGAAACCTCAACTTTGCGATGGGGTACGACTATAGCGGTGGTAGTATCTACAAAAAAACAGAGGCACTTTTACGCTATTTGCAAACAGGTGATCAGGAGTATATTGAGCTGCTTGAGCGGTACGGTATGCCCCAAGAGCGTTATGGGTATTTGCACAGTACAACAAAGATGGCAGTTGCTGCTTTTTTTGAAGCGCTCGATACGTTGGATCTGATAGAGAAAAGCAAGGCGCGTATAGAGGAACTGCAAAATGATTTTTTAAGCCTCTTTACGGGGTATGAAGAGTCACTGGAGAGTTGGCTCTTTCTCTGGCTTAAGGCACTCACCTCTGTGACACTTGATGATGTCAGAGGCGGCAAGGTGACTGTCCTTGGGGTATTGGAGACGCGTGGAGTGGTGTTTGACGGGGTTGTGGTTGTGGACTTCAACGAAAACATCGTTCCCGCCACTACTACTAAAGACCGTTTTCTCAACTCTGCTGTACGCAGCTTCGCCGGACTGCCTACCCGAACAGACAGGGAGGCGCTGCAGAAGCAGTTTTACCTGCATCTGCTTGAGAGTGCGAAAGAGGCTGTGGTAATCTACAGCAGTGCCGATGACCGTTTGCCCTCGAAGTTTCTTTATGAACTTGGTCTGGAAAAGGTACCATGCAGCCGTGTGCCACTAAAGCTGCTTTATGATGAACCTGTGCAGATGATTGAGGAGAGCGATCCGGTGATTGAGGGGTTTGATGCGACAAAGGTTGTCTGGTCTCCATCCCGTCTCAAGACCTTTTTGAGCTGTAAACGCAAGTATTACTACCGTTACATCCAAAAGATAGAAGCACCCAAAGAGAAGAGCTTGAATGAAGGGCTTTTTCTGCATCAAGTACTTGATAAACTCTTTGAGAATGACGATCATTACACGGAAGAGGCACAGATGCAGCAGCATCTTGAAAAGCTGCTCTATGCACTCCATCCCAATGATGATACGAAAGCTGCGTACCAAAAACTGCTCTGGGCACAGAAGCTCAAACCTTTTGTGGCAAAGCAGATAGCGTATTTTCAAAACGGCTGGCGTGTCGTTGCACGTGAAGAGGAGATTGCCGGAGAGATAGGCGGGTTGCGCTTCAAGGGCCGCATCGACAGGATGGATCAGCATGAAACAGGCACACTGGTACTGGACTACAAGAGCGGTTCGACGGCAGAGGCGCAGAAAGTCAAAAACCTTGAGAGTCTGACCGATTTTCAGATGAGCATTTACCACCATCTGCTCACACTCCGCTACCATAATGTTACATTGGCTTTTGTCAAGATCCTTGAAGAGGGGCAGATTGAGGAGATCAAAGCACTGGAAGAGAAAAACGCACTGCTTGCTGAGCATATCGTAGCACTCAAACAGACAAGTAGTTTTGTTGCCCAAAAGTGTGAGTCGCTGCAAACCTGCAAGTATTGTGAATTCGCACTGATGTGTGGGAGAGGGGAGTATCTATGAGTTTCAAACCTTTTTTAGCCTACTCCGCAAGTGCGGGAAGCGGTAAGACCTTTGCGTTGGCGGTGCGCTACATATCGCTGCTCTTTATGGGAGAGTCGCCTGCAACGATCTTGGCAGCGACTTTTACCAATAAAGCTGCTGCCGAGATGCGTCAGCGTGTGCTTGAATCGCTCAAACATCTTGGGGATAATGAAGCCTTTCTCGATGCCGTTTGTGTACAGACAGGCATGAGCAAAGAGGCACTTTTTGCCAAACAGCCTGAAGTACTCTCCCGTTTTCTTTCTTCAACCTCGCATATTGTGACACTCGATAGTTTTTTTGCCTCTATTCTGCGTGCT
>WGDG01000029.1 GCA_015493425.1 Sulfurovum sp. | reverse complement strand
GCTCCTATTTCGCTCCATACTTCAGACCTTTTTTCAAAGCATGAAAGTGATTGAACCTGAAATCTTTTGGAAATTTGGCCGACGCTTTTTGGGTAGGCAGCGGCTCGTTGAGCTCAAAAGGTTTTGAGAAGACACTTCTGTCACCGTAAGGTGCCCATGATCCGGTAATGGCGATAAGCGGTGCATCCCCCAGTCCAAGCATCTCATGCTCGACATAGGGAGGATGGAAATAGATATTGCCTGGCGTTGCGGTATAGGTATGCCCTTTCGTTCCGCCCAACGTCCATGCCGTCTTACCGGAAAGTATGTAGTAAAATTCCGGTGTTGCATGGCTGTGCATGATGTATTTCGAGTGAGGTCCCCATACAATGTAGGAGAAGTTGAAATCATACTGTTTGCCCGGTACCGACGCTCTGAAAACACCCGTCATGCGTACGATTTTCTGAATAACGCCCATAAGCGAACCCATTTTTTTCAAATCGGCAGCCCAGAAGAAGCCGCCGTCGGTAAGCGATCTGAAATCCAACCAGTTATCGTCCACTTTGCTTCTAAATGTAGGTACGTCAGGATAGAGCGCTTTTTTTACAGAATTTTTGCCCGATGTATCGCTCAGTATTTTGAAACGTTTATTTTCATTCCACACTGCAAAATTTTTCGGAATCTCCGCCTCTTCGGGCTGTATCTGGAAATTGGCACCGGTCAGGTAATAGCCTGCAGAAAGGTAACGCTCGTCTCCGCCGGGTGCCCAGCTAAACCACAACAATTTTAGCGGTTTTTTCGAGGTTGCCTCTATGCGTGTATTGTCACCGGGTTCGACTTTGACGGACGTACCGACATATACCTCTGCCGTCTTTGCACCCGAAGTAAACTTCGCACTACCCTCAAGCACATGGTATGCAGAGGGTGCCGCCTGTGAAAACGCCGGTAAAATACCACCCGGTGCGATGGCAAGTTCGACTATCTTGACATCAGGTGTACTGAAAATCACCCGCGCCCTGACAGCTTTTTTTAACTGTGCAGCTTTCTTTGGCGCTTCAAACTCGAGTATTTTCCAGTTGTACTTGAATATCTTGCTCAAATCTTCCCATGGTACATCCACATCTCTTGTTTCTGCCCGTGCATAATCGCTTATGGAAAAAGGGCGCGGCATATTCGGATTGGCCATATCTTTTATCTTACGGTCACGAAATGCCTGCAGAATTTTATCGTTGGGGTCTATCTTGCGACTCGCCTCGGTAGGATGATAGATTTCAGGGTTGATGCTTTTAAGCGGTACCAGCAGCTTCTCCTGTGCACTTGCACCAACACTCAAGAGTCCGCCCATCAGAAGTATAGCAGTAAATGCCATACTTCTTTTTACTATTTTCTGCCTCATTGTCATGTGTGTATTCCTTTTTGTTGCATTTGAGAGATTTCCTATTCAAATAGTATTCCAAATAAGGTTAAAAGCTTCCCTCCATATACAATTTTCCATCAGTTTATAAGATAGAAGAGTGCATTGCCAATCGTTCTCCAAACGTACGCACCGTCAAAACAGCTGTATCGGAAACTGTCGTCCAGATCCAAAGGCAAAACGAGTGTTTTCATTTTCATCTTGTTGCTTTGTGCGCAGAGTTCGTCCCTTTGCCCATTGGTATTATCGACATACTTTTGGGCATATTCGGCATTGAATACCGGTTTGTTTGCATCAATGAAGGGCTGCAGCATACTGCATTCGTTATAGACATGGCACTGCTCATTGACATTGAAGTCAAAAAACGGTTCAAGGGTAGCCACCTGATTAAGGTCATTTTTCAACCCGACACTCAGCCCTCTTTCATGTGCCTGAGTTGCAATGAATTTGTTGTATTCAAGCTGATCGGACGCGTTCAGGTCAAACCCTGTATTGTTGGTGTACCCATCCACATTGTCCGGCTCTACGCCGTCACACCCCTTTTGTACGGCAAGATCCAATCGCGCTTCCATGATGGGATGTAACGCTTCATTGGAGATGTCAAGCCACTTCTCCCCTTCCCATCCGTCCATATCGTTGCCAAGCACACTTGAGGGGAAGTCGTCTTTGTCTTCTCTCCAGTCCTCCCAGCTTCCGGCACTGAAGTAGCAGATCACCTTTTTGCCCTTTTGGTGCAGTGAGGCTATGACAGAAGTGTTGGTATCGAAAAGGTCGATGTCATATACCTCTACATGATAACTGGTGTTGATGTCTCCTTGAAGCTGCCACTGCCACGTTGTATTGAGACTTGGTTTGTACCAGTCCACCCAGTCGACATTCCTGGTGGTTACCGTCTCTTTCCACGGGCCGTTTGGTACATCTGCGGCATCGACAAATTGCCAGTCGGTTTGGTCAATGTCGCTTAAACTGAGGTAGTCTCTGACTGCCGGAGAGACATCGAGCCCTGCATTGTTGTTAACGGTGTTTTGCGGTTGGCTTGTGCCAAAGACATACTCTTTGTCATCTTCACCAAATGGCCCGACATCTTCCCACTGTGCATAGGCAGTTTCCGTCCCTTTTGTGATCTTTATCCACCTGTTTTTGCATATGGAAGTGTTGTTGGCATCACCGGAAGTTGCCCAGGGGATATACTCTGTCAGGTTTGCTTTCTTCTCTCCATTTTCATCAAAATCGTTAAAGGGCAAAGCGAAGTAGAATGGATTTTCTTTGGGTATAAACCCTGCCGGATGCCACCCTTCTCTATGATCCGGATCGTCAATGCCGTTGTAGTGCATCATCCACATATCATCCCATGCACTTGCAATATTGGGGATGTAGTGGTTCGCTTCAGAGCCCTTCTCTCCTGCCCAGAAGACGGTAGTGGAGATGTTTTCATGCAGTGTGTAGGCGCTGCTGCTGTTGTAGCCTATTATGAATAGCACTGTGAGTCTAAACGTGAGTCTTTTCATCATTTTTGTATTATAGCTGAATTTATGATAGATTGATGATTTTCCCTAAAATTGCTTAAAAGTGATTTGGCAACGACTTGAGAAATAGTTTTACACGATAGGGTAAACTATTTCTCTCCAAGGTTTTGTTATATAGCAGATACTTTTTGTAATTTTTCAGCTAACCACATTTTGATGACTGCTTGTCTACTTACACCAATATGTTTGGCTTCCCTATCCAATGATTCAACCATCCAAGCTGGAAAATCAATATTTACTCTTTTGGGTTCTTCATTTATCATTCGTATTTTTGATGTGTCAAAATATTCCAAAATATCCTCTTGGTTTTCATCAAACTTTTTATCTATTTCTGATGCTTTCATAAAGTGCTACCTCCTTTGCTCTTGATCTTCTTACAGAAATTATTCTAATATTAGATTTTCTGTAAGTTATTATTGCCGTCCAATTTTTATTGTCAATTCGACCTAAAACCAAAAATCTCTCTTCATCCTCACTTTGTGAAGATGGTATTTCAAAAGCATATGGGTCTTTCCATAACTCTTTTGCCTCTTCAAAGCTGATACCGTGCTTTGATTTATTGGTTTCACTCTTATTGTCATCATATTCAAATATCATGCTAAAATTATACCATAATTATATGGAAAATTATTCTATTGTGAGGTATATAACGGCTGAAGATAGCCTATAAGTTGCCGCTAGGTAACTTATTGGCTACTCTGTTTTGTTG
>WGDG01000028.1 GCA_015493425.1 Sulfurovum sp. | reverse complement strand
TCTTTGCACAGATGGACAATGACAAGGTAACCGTACTCAAGGATGAAAATGCCGGCAAAGGAGTGCCGAAATTCAAAATCTACAAAGAGTTTAACGTTGGCAAGATGCCGTTTGATGCAATGATCGAAGGGCATACCTATATTGTAGGATTCTTTTTGACAAAAGGCTTCGGGGTGATTGACCTTGATACCATGAAGTATCATCTTGTTAAAGTGACAGGTGAGGGGAACAAGCCAGTGCTCAAGGTACCGCACTTTGGTTTCTGGTCTCTGAGCAAAGACAAGACGTTTATTCCGGCAGTGGGAAACAATGCGGTGATGGTGTATGATAAAAACTTTAAGTTCATTAAAAATATCAAAACCAAAGGCCTGCCGGTATTCACGTCACTCAGTCCTGACAAGAAGTACCTGGCCGTCACTTTTTCAGGGAAAGATTTTCCGACCATCCAGATCATCGATACGAAGAGCCTGAAGATCATCAAAACCTTCACGTTCCCGGGGAAGGTACTGCATGTGCGCTGGTCCAAAGAGTATCCGGATCTTTATGTCTCTGTCAACGATGCCAACCAGGTCAGTGTGATCGATACAAAAAACTGGGAGCTTGAGAGGGATATTTATCAGGTCAAGCATCCCTCGGGCATCTTTCTTTACAACTCTGAAAACAAAAAAAGTAGGTGATGCGCAGACTTTTGCTGATTACTGCACTGGCACTGCCCCTTACGGCAGAGCATGTGCATTGGCTGGGTGATTACAAAAAGGCACACCAAAAAGCGCTGCGTGAAGAGAAGATGCTTCTGGTGCTGGTTGCAGAGCCAAACAGTCCAAAAACAGCCTTTTTGCTCAAGACGGTCTTTATGGATCGCTCCTACATAGCACAAATCAACAAAACAGCAGTTGCTGTCATTGTTTACAGCGGCAGTCAAAGCAGCTATCCCGTTGAAATGTACTATACCACTGACTTTCCTACCCTCTTTTTTGTCAATCCGAAGCAGGAGCTGTTCCTCTCTCCGCCACTCTCTATACAAGCCATTACCTCAAAAAGATTGAGTATAATGTTTTCAAATTCATCGAAATAAACGGAGAGTTATATTATGAACATTACAAAATACATCGACCTTGCCATACAGTACGGACTTGAATACAGTTTGCGCATTGCCGGTGCGATCGCTATTTTCATCATTGGAAAGTGGGTGGCACATAAACTCTCCGGTATTGTAGCGAAACTGCTTACGAGAGCTGAGGTAGACAAGACACTCAGTGATTTTGTCGTCAGTCTTGTTGATATTTTGCTTCTGGTTGTCGTGATTCTTGCAGCGGTGAAAAATCTTGGTGTCGATACAACATCACTTGTCGCCATTCTTGGTGCTGCCGGTCTGGCAGTCGGTTTGGCACTTCAGGGGACACTGGGTAACATAGGATCAGGAGTCATTCTCATCCTTTTCCGTCCTTTTCGAGTCGGGGATTTTATCACAGCAGGAGGAGAGAGCGGTACAGTCAGAGCCATTACACTTTTTAACACGGAAATGCTGACTCCGGATAACAAGGTGATTCTTGTTCCAAACAGCGCTATTGCCTCATCGTCGATTACCAACTATTCAGCAATGCGTACACGCCGTGTCGATTTTGTTTTCGGTATCGGTTATGATGATGACCTAAAACTGGCCAAGCAAACACTGCAGGAGATCATCGATGCCGATGAGCGCATACTCAAAGAGCCTGCAAGCTTCATTGGCGTAGGTGAGCTTGGAGAGAGGGCAGTCAACTTCACCGTACGTGTCTGGGTAAATGCCGCTGACTACTGGGGCGTGCATTTTGATACCATTGAGAAGGTCAAGCTGGCATTTGATGAAAAGGGAATCACCATTCCATACCCGCAGATGGATGTGCATTTGCAGGAAAAGACAGAAGTGTAAGGTCTATCTGAACCACTGTACCCTAAAAAGCATAATGTCGCTCTTTCCGAGTGTACCAAAACGGTTAAGTCGTGCCGTACCGTAGCTGACACTCGCTTTCCAGTATGCATCGATCCACCAGTTGGCACCTGCCATCCATTTTGTCATGGTGCCGCCGTGTACATTTCCGTCATCCAGGTCGACCTTTCCGTACCGTGCGATCAATTCCAATGCGCCGTACTTTCCTTGTGGTATAATACGTCTTGCATATCCGACATTCGGGTCGTAGGGACGCCCTTCCCCAGTAAGCATCCAGCCGCCAATAACGTACCAGCCGTAAAAGTGTGGATTGCCTACGGCTTTGGAGTCGACATCGGACTGGATGTACTCACCCAGCAGTGACAGGCCATGGTAGCTTACCAGTCCCTCCAGAGCAAACTCCAGCGCATGATCGGCTTCAATGTCGCCGGTGTCGACGAAGTTGTCGGCAACGTTGGATTCGGGTTTTCCCTTGTAGTGCAGTTTGCCATCATTTCCGGCATTGTAGCGTCCAGATAGCCCTAAGTGAACATAGTCCATCTTGTCTTCTGAGAGGTAAGGGACATAAGTGATGCGTGAGGTGACCTGGTGGTTGCTGTCGGTAAATTTAAAATTGTTTTCAACCCAGTCGTTGTAGACGCCGATGGAGAAAGTACCCTTTTTTTTCATGTAGGTTGTGTTGTAGCGAATACCGACACTTCGGGACTGGAAGAGCGGGTTGAGGTAGCGCTCGTGCTGCATTAGGCTTGCCGAGTCGCCGACCATCTCGTACGACCATGGCTCTTTCTGCTTTCCGATGGTGATCTTGCCGTAGTCGTTGGGGAGCGAAAAGGCGATGGTAGCATCAAAGAGGCTGCAGAGTTTCTTTGCATCGCGTGTCAGATAGTCGCTGAAACCGCAGGCTACGAAGTAGTCTATCTTTTGGTCAAAGAGTGCAAACTGTCCGTAGAGTGCGGCACGCAGGGCACGCAGATCCCACTGATCCTCCTGTTTGCCAACCTGTGCAATGTTGTTTTTGTTCTGCCCGAACCGGGTGTAATCCACCAGTATGCCCGCAGCAAGATTTGCGCTAAAATTTTCATTGCCGTAGTGTGCCAGTGGTGAGCGTGTTTTTTTTGCAATGTAAATGGGGTCGTCAATGGCGTATGTGGTATTGGCAAGAACGAGTGTGGCAATAGTAATGCGCATTAGTTTCATCGAAGCCTCTTGCCCCTCTTGTTTGTGATGACAACATTCTAACATTGGAAGCTAAAGGTTTTGGCTCTTTTTCCTGCTATACTATTCATAATCATTTAACAAAAGCATATTTTATAGAAGAGAGGGAGATTATGAAATATTTCAAAGTTGGCATCGGTGTCCTCCTGGGCAGCCATTTGCTGATGGCAGAACCGACTGTTTCTGTTACCAACACAGATATGGTAAAACAGGAGATTGTTTCAAAAACCGGAGAAAAAGACAAGGAAGCTTTGGCGAAGAAGCTCGCTAACCCTATTGCAGCTTTGATTTCGATGCCGTTTCAATTTAATTATGATCGTGGATACTTGAATACTTCGGGAAATGACAGTAACAAGTGGACGCTTAACATTCAGCCGGTCATTCCTTTTTCACTCAATGATGATTGGAATCTCATTTCACGAACGATCGTTCCGGTTATAAGAACAGAAAATCTTCCCCTTGGAAACGGGATTGATGGCGGTGTGGGTGACATCGTCCAAAGCCTCTTCTTTTCTCCAAAGGTGCCTACCGACAGCGGCTGGATATGGGGTGCGGGACCTGTCTTTCTGGTACCGACAAACTCCGATGTTTCGGCAGAGACCTGGGGTGCGGGAGCGACGGCGGTCGCACTCAAGCAGGATGGGCCCTACACCTATGGTGTGCTGGCTAACCATCTTTGGGATGTCGGCGGCGACCGTGATATCAGCCAGACATTTGTACAGCCCTTCTTTACCTATACGACCCCCGAAGCACTTTCGACGACACTGATGACAGAGACGACATACAACTGGAATGCTGCGAGTGGAAACAAGTGGACAGTACCCATCTTTCTGCTTGTTACGCAAGTCGGTAAAATAGGCAATCAGATGATCAGTTACGGCGGTGGTGTGAAGTACTATGCCGAGAGTCCCGACGGCGGTCCGCAGGGATGGGGCTTTAGACTGGTCTTTACCATGCTGTTCCCAAAATAGGGCAAACTAAATTTAAAAAGGATGAAAAGATGAAAAAAATATTGGTTCTGACAATGCTTCTTAGCGGCATGCTCTTTGCGAATGTGGCGACAAAAGTCATTAAGCATGAAGTCAAAAGAGAGGCTAAGCAGGAAGTCAAAGAGAAAGCGAAAGATACAATCAAAAAAGACCTTAATGTCGACAAAAAGATCAAAAAAGAGAAGCGAAAGCTTGAAGTAAAAGCGGTAAAAGCCGTACTGTAACAAAGGAAAGCGATTTGAAAAGAAGTATTACGAAAATAGTGACAGCAGGCGTGTTGGTAGTTGCCGGCATGACGACACTGATGGCACAAAAAGTACCGCTGCCCAAGCAGACACTCTACTACGGCGGAGACATCATCACGATGGAGGGCGACAAGCCCGAGTATGTTGAAGCGGTCATGGTGCGAGACGGGAAGATCATCTATATCGGCAAAAAGGCTGACGCGGTCAACAACTATGCCGGAAAGACCGTAGCGGTAGATCTTAAGGGTAAAACAATGATGCCGGGGTTCATTGAACCGCACCTGCATCCTTCCATCGCGGCGATCATGCTGCCCAACGACACCAT
>WGDG01000027.1 GCA_015493425.1 Sulfurovum sp. | reverse complement strand
TCGTCCGTTCTGATACGGATGGTCTTTTCGATTTCTGAAACGAAGATTTTACCATCACCGATTTTGCCTGTTTTGGCTGCAGATTTAATCGCTTCAATCGCTTTGTTGAGGTAGTCGTCTGCACTGACTACGATCTCGATTTTTATTTTTGGGATGAATTCGACAACATATTCAGCACCTCTGTAAAGTTCTGAATGACCCTGTTGTCTTCCGTACCCTTTGACTTCGGAGACAGTCATCCCTTCGATTCCCGCTTCTACAAGCGCTTCTTTGACATCGTCAAGTTTAAATGGCTTGATAATTGCTTCAATTTTTTTCATTTTCTATCCTTTTTCCTGTAGTGTCAGGGAAGAACCTTAAAGGTTCACTCCTCTTTCTCCGTGAATAGACTCGTCAAGTCCAATCTCTTCATCTTCTGTTGCTACTCTTGCACCACCTGTCAGGGCACTTGCAATATAGTACACAATGACAGTACCGATCAGTGTCCAGAGACCGACAACAACAACAGACTGAACCTGAACCATGAACTGTCCCATTCTGTCTCCGCTCTCTTTAAGTGGGCCGTCCCAGAGAAGATCTTTGTCGTTGAGTGCAAGCAAACCGGTTACAAGAGCACCCCACAGACCTGCAAGGAAGTGAATACCGAAAGCATCGAGTGAATCGTCGTAACCGAGTTTTTTCTTGAGTGTGACAACACCGAAGAATGCGATGAGTGTACCACCGATACCTACGATGAACGATCCTCCTACAGAAACGAATCCTGCAGCTGGAGTGATGGCAACAAGTCCGGCGATGATACCCGATGCGATACCAAGCAGTGTAGGCTTTTTGAAAATAGCCCACTCAAGTAGCAGCCAGGTAACACCTGCAGCAGCAGTTGCAACAGTCGTTGTTAAAACTGCAAGTCCGGCAATTTTGTTTGCACCAAATGCAGAACCGCCGTTGAATCCATACCAACCGAACCAGAGCAGAGCTGCCCCCGCAGCAGTAAGAATAATACTGAACGGTTTCATGGCTGTTTTGGGGTAGCCGACTCTTTTTCCTACGAGAATGGCAAGAACCAGACCTGCAAGACCACCGTTCATATGTACGACAGTACCACCTGCAAAGTCAAGTGCACCGGCATCAAAGAGCAGTGCCCCGTCGCCACCCCATACCATGTGAGTAATTGGTGCATAGACAACAAGACCCCAGAGTGCTACAATGACCATCCATGTAGAGAACTTCATTCGTCCAATGACGGAACCTGATGCAATTGCTACGGTAATCGCTGCGAATGTTCCCTGGAAAGCAACGAAGACATACGCAGGGTAGGTACCGCTGAGGTCTGTCCATTTGGTTTCACTCAGAAGGATATTACCGAAGCCACCGATAAATTTCTGAACGAAAGCACTTCCTGCTGTTCCAAATGCAAGAGAGTATCCTGCCACGATCCATACAACAAATGCAAGAACGAAGGCACCCATAACCATAGCATAGGTATTAAGCGCATTTTTGCTTCGTGACATTCCTGCATAGAAAAGTGCCAGTCCTGCCGGCGTCATAAGGAGAACAAGTGCGGTTGAGATCATCATCCACGCTGTATCACCCGAGTCGAGTTTGTCTGCCGAAAAAGCGGCAATTGGCATAAACGCTGCCAGTAAAGCGAAAAGTTTTAACTTCATGCTGTGTCCTTTGTAGTGTTTGGTTTACAAAGGTTATCTTACCACGGTGGAAAGGGAAATAGAGAAAGAAGCTGATTATTTTTTAATCAATCTAGGTAATCAGTGGAATTTCAAGTTTGATGGAAGACTCCTGAAGGTTGCTGCGGATATTGCACTCTTCCGAAAGTATTTTTATCTCTTTATCGTTATCGACATAGCGTCCGTTTGCTGTAGTGGAAAGCTGAGCAATGGAGATTTTCTGTTCATCGATAATGACATGTTCTCCAACGAGTAGTTTGAGTTCTATACGTATAGAGTCGGATGCCCGGAATGATTCAAATACTTTCCGGAGCAGTTTTGAAAAGCGGTTCTGGTCGATTCTGAGCTGTGGCATATCCGGATCGGTCAATAACTGCAGCGGATTACTGTTTTTGGTTTTAAACAGGGCAATATTGGCTTCAAGCAGCAGGTTTATGTCGGTAAGGGTGAGTTTCTCTTTTTCTACAGGGGTATGATTCCTGAGCCTTGGTGCGTTGTAGAAACGTATGGAAAGCTGCTCTTCATTTTCATATCCTACGGTAATGGAATAGAAGTTGAAAGCTTCGTAACGAAGGGAAATACTTGTCGTTTTATAGCCAAAACTCTGTGGGGCATAGGCGAGCGAAAGGTCAAAAAGCTCCTTTTTTGAAACATATCCCAGCAGGATCTCTGCACTGTTGTTGAGATAGAGAATCTTTCCTTTGGGATCGAAAAGAATGAAGGGGTTGTTATCCCACTCTACAAAGGGACGGAAATCAATCGATGGCGTGCTCATGGATCTTCTTCCTTAGTGTATTACGGTTGATACCGAGAATTTCGGAAAGTTTCAGCTGCGAACCGTATTTATCAAGTCCTGCTTTGATCAGCGGACGTTCATACATTCCCACATACTCTTTGTATCCGTTATTGCCTTCAAGGTGCTCAAGAAAATAGGTATACAGGGTTTCTTCAATCTCTTTTTTGTTCATGTTTCGGCTCATCAGGTAATGGTATATGGCACGTTTGAGACTTTTGCTGTTGTGTGTCAGATCAGTAGGAAGCTGTGAAAGGGTATATGCCGACGCATCAAGCATCAAGGTTGCTGCCGCTTCTTCAAGGAAATGGGTTTTAAGGTGTTTGAGATCTTCAGGACGTTCTTTGTAGGTAGGCATCATATAGATAAAAGCAAATAGGCTATCGATGGTTTTTTGGTTGCCGATATAGTCTGCTGTGGCAATGATGCGTTTATTGTCAAAGACCAGGTTTTCTTTATTGGAAAGTTTTTCAAAGTTGGTAATAATCAGCTCGTCAGCGTGTTCCAGTATGGCTTCGACTTCATCCTGATGTTCTCCTGAGACGACAGGAATGTCGGGGAAGAGGTGTGTTACGAGTGTTTTCTTCCCAATGTGGGGTTCGCCTATTACAATAGAAGAAACAAAGAGTGTTCTGGTCAGGTTCAATCCTTGAATAATTTGCTGAACCTGTGGTGATTCTGTATAAAATGTTTCCATAAAAAGTGAAGAGTCCCTTACTAATAATGCTTAAAAAATAATCATTTCTGCTTGAATCTATTATATCAAACTTATGTTAAACTATATGGAAAAGAAAGAGAGGAAAGAGTCTTATCAAAGAAGCATTTAAGCATTTTTGTCACTGCCATCCCTATTTGCCGATAGAGAGTGCCATTGAGTATTTTTCAGTTTTTGGCGGAGTGGAAGAGAAAATTGAACTGGATTTTTTTGAAAGTATTACTGCATTCGTATGTGCAAGATGTATAACGAATTTTGCAGAAACACAGCAGCTTGTTGCGCCTTCCTATCTGCTTGAAGCTCCTTACTGTGATGTATTGCAGGCCGTTGCAAAAGGGGATGGGAAGTACTATGCGGTACTTCGTAAAGCAAAACTTAGTGAAGAGATGGGATGCAAAATCGTTACGGAACTCATCTCTCTTGGTATCCTGCGTGTCGAAGCAAGCCGGGAACAGCCCTTAAAAGTACATCCCAAACACAAGCTCAAAAAAGAGCTCCGTCATTACCGTATTCAGGACAAACTACGCTTTGAACAGCCTTTTTTACGTTTTTGGTTTGGATTTGTATTCCCTTACAGAAAGGCGTTAGCGAAAGGAAACAGTGAATCATTTCTCTCGAACTTTGAAGCACACTATGAGCGTCTTCGTACCCTGGTGTTTGAACAACTCTGTAATGATTTGTTGGCTGACTATTTTCAATCGCGCAGTCCTCTGCTCAGGCAGGGGAGTTACTGGAACCATCACAGTGAATTTGATGTTATGGCTGTAACAAGTACAAAAAAAATCATTCTCGGCGAGTGCAAATATAAAGACCGGAAAGTGTGCAAGAACGAATTGAACAAACTCAAAGCAAAAGCGGAGCAGTCAGGTATTCATGCTGATATTTATGCTCTTTTCTCCAAAGACGGGTTTTCCAATGAACTGCTTGGGATGCAGAGTGAGAAGTTGTTGCTATTTGATTTGGATGATTTGAAACAGTTGTGTGAGTAAGTATTGTTATTGGTAACTGGTGTATTGGTTTTTTAGTGTCTTGCAGAAAGCGGGAATTTATTCCCGGCAGGGGCGAGGATTAATCCTCGTTTCCTGCTTTTCGTAGGAATTATGGAATGGATTAGTCGTCATCCCGCACTTGATGCGGGATCTTGACGTTTCTTAGCTAATTGGCGTAAAGATTCCTGATCAAGTCAGGAATGACAAAGTTTAAGCTTTACTTCAATCTTCAATCCTTACTGTTGGTGCGTGATTACGCACCCTACATGTTATTCCGGTCTATATACCTTCACATCGGCACCTTCGGCATCTTTGAGGTACTGTGCATGAAGTTGGCTTAGCACACCTTTATCACAGTAGAGAAGATAGTTTTTCTCTTTGGGTAGTTTTTTAAACTCTGTTTTGAGCCGGTGAAAAGGGATCTTAACAGTTTCACAAGTGGATTCTACCGTTTTTTCATCCGCTCTGATGTCGATGATAACATCATGCTCCGGGTTGGGGGCGGTAACAATTTCAATAGGGGCATTGTCAGTAATATCTTTGACAATTTCATCGACATAAATCGTTTTGGCATTTGCTACAGCGTTATCAAGAACACTGTAGTCAAAACGTTTGGCTTCGCGTTCCATCCGTTTGAATGAGCCGTGTGTGATGGGATTTTTGGAGATAACGCCGCAGTATTCAGGCATGTTTTCCGCAAAGCGACGAGTGCCTATCTGTGTGGCGATGCGGATGATTTCGGGTTTGTTTACGGTAGCAAGCGGGCGAAGTACCAGTTTGTCAGTTGCCTGGTCAATGAGTGCAAGGTTACGCAGTGTCTGGCTGGAGACCTGTGCGACGCTTTCGCCTGTGAGTAGGGCATCTATCTCCATGGCATCGGCAATCTTTTCAGAAGCCATCAGCATCAGGCGTTTGAGGGTGACCCCCATATAGCTCTCGTGTGTGGAACGGAAGATTTCGCTAACGACATCTTCAAAAGGAATGGTGACAAACTTGACCCGGTGGGAAGCGCCAAATTTGCTCCAGAGATACCAAGCCACCTGCTTAACACCTATTTCATGTGCGGCACCGCCGAGATTGAAAAAGATAAAATGTGTTTTGATACCACGCTTCATTGTTAAAAAACTTGCTACGGTAGAGTCAAATCCGCCGGACATTAGAGAGAGAATGTCTCCCTGTGTACCAATGGGAAAACCGCTCAGACCTTCATACTTGGCTGTAATGATATTGAGCTGCTGGTTGATCAGTTCGATGCGAACCGTTACATCAGGGTTATGCAGGTCAACTTTTTTGGCATCAGTGTGTGCCAGGGTATAGCCGCCGACAACCCGTTCCATTTCGGAAGAGTTGAAAGGGTGTGTACCGGTACGCTTGGCACGTACGACAAAGCTTTTGCCTGCTATCTCTTTGGCAACGGTTTGGGCAACCTTCTCTTTGATGGCTTCAAGGGTATCGGTTTTGTCGAATTGGAGGGCTTCAAGTACCTGTTCGATGCCGGGTGTGCTCAGGAGTATCTTGCGTACTGCATCGACCTTTTCGATGGGGGTGACCACTTCGATTTTGTCAGAAAATTTTTTGATCTCTATCGCATCATCAATCGGTTTTAAGAGTGTGAGGAGGTTTTGGTAGAGCTGGTTGACCATCTGCTTCTTTGCCGAAGAGCCCTTAACCATAATTTCCGGAAAGAGTTTAAGAATGAATTTCTGTGTTTTGACGCTGTTTTCTGCCACGGTGGTTTCCTTGAAAAAAGTACGGCATTATAGCACAGATAGTGCTACTTCTGTGCTTCAGTGGTGGCCATATCGTTTTGTGTCGTTTTTTCCTCTTTGTAGACTTTCACATTTTCAAGGTAGCCACTTACTTCAAGTTCTTCATAGGCAATGCCTTCAGGTACCGCTTCTGAGTGCAGCTGTACGGCACACTGTTTGTAGTTTGGCTCGAAAGATTTGGGGTCAAACTCGGGGATGGTGACGGCATTGATGAGTTGTTCGTTGAAGTGGAACGGTACGAAAATATTGCCCTCACGTACGGTTTCGCTCACTTTGACGATGACATCTTCCACACGTCCGCGGCTGCCTGAAATGGCGATGCGGTCTCCGCTTTTGACCTTGAGTTTGGCAGCATCTTTGGGGTTGATGTCTATCCATGCTTCAGGCGCCAGTGCATCGAGGATGCCGATGGTACCGGTCTTAGTGCGGGTATGGAACTGCTCTACTGTACGTCCTGTGTTGAGTATGACTGGCAGTTCCTTGCACTGCATTTCACTCAACGGTATCCAGTCTACGGGCAACAGCTGTGCCTTGCCGTCAGGTGTAGGGCAGGGCATATCCTCGGAGTAGAGGCGTTTGGTACCTTTAGGGGCTTTGTCGTTGCACGGCCACTGGATGCCGCCAAGCTCTTCAATGAGCTCGTAGCTCATACCGCTGTAGTCACAGAGCCTGCCCTTGCTGACGCGTTTGATTTCCTCGAAGGCATCACGTGGGGTGTTGAGGTCTTTAAAGAGCAGATCGTGTTTGTCACCGAAATATTTGGAGAACTCTTTGACGATGTAGAAGTCTGCTTTGCTCTCTTCAAGCGGCTCTATGGCTTTTTTGGCATAGTTGCAGCGGCGCTCCGAGTTGGTGTAGCATCCTTCTTTTTCGCTCCATGTCGCTGCGGCAAAGACCACATCGGCAATTTGTGCCGTATCAGACATGAAGGCATCCTGTACCACAAGCAGATCGAGTTTTTTAAGCGCCTCTCTAAGCCCGTTTTGGTCAGGATAGCTTACCAGCGGATTGGTAGCGACCACCCAGAGTGCTTTGATCTCACCGCGGTTGATCGCATCGATGATCTGTGGATAGGCATAGCCTCTTGCAGTGGGAATGAGCTCTTCAGGTACGCCAATAACCTCGGCAAACTCTCTTCTGTCGCTCTCGCTGGCGTAGTTACGGTATCCGGGAATGGATGAGGTGAAACCAAACTCCCGTGTACCCATAGCGTTACACTGTCCGGTGATGGACATGGGCGCAGCACCCTCTTTGCCGAGGTTGCCTGTGATGAGCGCGAGGTTGCAGATGGCAGAGACGGTATCGGTACCGATAGAACTTTGGTTGACTCCCATCGTCCAGGCACTCATTACCGCATCGGCACCGGCGTAAATACGTGCAAGATTGTAGAGTTCCTTGACATCGATGCCGGTAATGTTGGCAACTTCCTGTGGAGGATAGTTCTCCATAATATGCTTTTTGAACTCTCTGTAGCCGTTGGTACGCTCTTTGATGAAGTTTTCATCCTCCCACCCCTGTTCCATGATGATGTAGCACAGCCCGTTGATGAGCGCCAGATCAGAACGCGGTTTGAGTGGCACAAAAATGTCTGCCATCTGTGAGGTTTTGGACTTTCTGGGATCTACGACAATAATGGTCGGTTTTTTACCGGTGGTTTTTTTATTTTTGGCAATATGCAGTTTCAAAATAGGGTGGTTGTCGGCAATGTTCGCACCGATAAGCATGATCACATCGGCCTTCTCAAAGTCCTCATAGCAGCCTACCGGGCCGTCACTTCCAAAAGTCTGTTTGTATCCCATCACGGCACTTGCCATGCAAAGTGTGGTATTGCCGTCATAGTTGTTTGTTTCAAGCCCAAGTTGCACAAATTTGCCCAGCGCATAGAACTCTTCTGTCAAAAGCTGTCCGGTAGAGACTACCGCAACCGCACCCTTGCCGTGTTCTTTTTGGATACGCTTGAATTCTTCTGCAGTATGGCTGAAGACTTCATCCCAAGAAGCGGGCTGCAGGGTACCGTTTTTCTTGAGCAGTGGTGTACGTACACGGCTGTCAGC
>WGDG01000026.1 GCA_015493425.1 Sulfurovum sp. | reverse complement strand
TAATCATGGCGGCTAAAAATGCGCCAAAATTACTGCCTATTAATAATGTCATCAGGGTTCAGGAGTTTGTCGGAACGGCAAAAGATGTAGAAAAAAGTGTCAAAACGGTCAAAGACCTGCTTGATGCCGGTAAAGTACAGGAAGCCCGAGCACTTATTGCACCTTTGGCAAGCGAAATCGATATTACGGTTGTAAATCTGCCGCTTGCGTCTTATCCTGATGCTTTGAAGCTTGCAGCATCGTATGTCCATGACGGCAAGCTTGAAAAGGCAAAAGATGTGCTCTATATTGCGTTGAGTACCTTTACCGAAGTGACGGAAGTAGTGCCTATTCCACTGCTTGAGAGTGCTGATCTGATTGCAGCGGCGTCCCGTGTTGCCAAAGAGGACAAAGCAAAAGCACTGAAATACCTTGAAGCAGCTTCCGATGCACTTGATGTTGCAGAAAAACTGGGGTATGTCAGTGACAGTACAACGACGTACAAAATGCTGCATGAGCAGATCAAAGCGGTTGAGAAAGAAATTAAAGGCAAGAACAAAGCCGAAAAGCTCTTCGAAGAGCTGGCTGCCAAGCTCAAAGAGTTTAAGTCTAAAATTGTTTCTTCCGGAAAAAGCAAATAATGCAACCAAAGTAGCATGCCAAATGGCATTGCTGCGTGTATAATAATAGAAAAAGAGAAAAAGGAGTTAACAATGTTAGTGACAAGATACAACCCTTACAGTGACATGGATATCAGAAAAGGATTTGAAGTGCTCCACTCTTTGATGAATCAGTTTGATCCTGCAGTAAAAGAGGAGAGCAATATCGTTTCTTTTGTTCCTTCTGTGAACACAAGAGAGAGTGATGATGCCTATTATATTGAAGTAGATCTTCCCGGTATTAAAAAAGAAGATATTGAAATTACGACGGAAGATAATATTTTGACTATCTCGGGAGAGAGAAAGTACAAAGAAGAAGTCAAAGAGGATGATTACTATAAAGTAGAGAGCCGCTACGGTAAATTTAGCCGAAGCTTTACGCTGCCTGAGAAGGTGGATGTAGAACATATTCAGGCAGAAAGCAAAGACGGTGTGCTTGAAGTGGTCATTCCAAAAGTGAAAGAGGAAGAGAAAAAGCCTCGAAAAATTGAAATTAAATAACAATGATGTGAAGGAGGTGTAAGATGGATGTAGCAAAAACTGCAAAAGAAGTTGCAAATACTGTTGAAGAGAAGGTTGAGAAAGGGCTTGAAGTTGCCAAAGAGACCTTTGCCAATGTTGCAAGCCACCTTCCTCTTGCCAACCTTGCAAAAAAAGGAAGTGACGGTTTCGAGATCGAGATCGATCTTCCCGGTGTCAAAAAAGAGGACATCGAATTACAAGTTGAGGACAACATTCTGACCGTCAAAGCGGTACGAAAAATGAAAAATGAAGTTAATAAAGACGATTACTATCTGATGGAGAGCAGCTTTGGTTTGATCTCCCGAAGCTTTATGCTTCCTGAAGGTATTGACAAAGATAAAATCAATGCCAAATATGAAGATGGAAGACTCTATATTTCTCTTGAGAAAGAAGAAACACGCAAAGCCAAAAGCATTGCTGTAAAATAAAAGGTGCAGGCATCTCTGCCTGTATCCGCGATACAATATTATTACACTCCTATGAAATAATTCAAATACGTGATACTGTCATTCTATGTATAGTCAAAGTAGCAATTTTTGGACTCACCAAAGCAAATTCAAGAAAAATAAGTAAAAAACACGTATAGGCATTTTCATCAAGAAATAATTTCTGAAATGCTCTTATACCCCCTCTTTTTATATGTTATCGTTCCTAACTTGAATATCTCTTTTATGAACATTGAAACCATAGTTGCATCATAAGAGATAAAGGGGGCATATGAAAAAAAGAATGTCGGATCCTGTTTCTGAATGTGAAGTGCTACTGAAAAATCTGCATGAAGTGTTGGAAAGACAGTACAGTCTGTATCGTAGAGAGATGATTGGTGAAACAGCATATCTTGAAGCTGTCAGACCCATAGATATGGCTATCGGAAAAGTGGAGATGGCTATGTTTCAGGGCAGTTTTTCTCTGATAAAATCATCTTCAGAATATATTCGGAAGCAAGAAAAGAATCAATCTTCTCACGATACATCTTAAGGGTATATGTTTCATCGTAAGGGAGCTCTTTGTAAAGGGTCAGTTTCATATTTTTGAGCAGTTTGACAGCATCTTCCATGATAACTGAAGTACCGATCTCCTCTATGACTTTCTGATTGGCTATCAGATGTGCGTATGATCGGATAAAAAGCAGTGTGGCAGCTTTGTCATTCATGGCAAAGAAGGAGATGACATAGTTCGAGCCTTTTTCTTCAAAAGATGCAAAATCATCCAGTATCAGCTCTTTTTCCGTTATCTCCCGTGACATGATCTTTTCAAAAATTTCAGGTTTCAGTCTCAGTGTAAAATGGAGCCCGAAAAACTGTTTTTTGTAGTGACATACGAAGAAAGTGTTGGAGGGGTGCAGTGCCCATGAACGTATTTGCTGGGCGGGTATCTCTTTAAATTTATGATGGAATCCCTTGTCGATTGCCATGTTTATATCAATAATGATGTCAAGTGCACTGCTTTCTCTTAGCTGTCTTACAAGCAGTTCATCTGCTCCGATCATTTTTGACGGGAAGTTGAGGATCAGTTTTTTGCTTTTGCCCAGCAGGTTGTGCATCCCTGTTTCGCAGATCATTCGTTCCAACTCATCATGGCTGAAGCGCTCAAGACAGGGGAGTGCAATGCCTTTTTTCTTCTGAAAATACTTTAAAATGCTGACCTGTCTGGAGAGGTGCGGGGTTGTTATCCCTCGCTCCCATCGGCTGAGTGTCACAGTTTCTAATCCTCCAAACTGTTCGGTATCGAAGCTGTAAAGCTCAAAGACAAGTTCTTCCTGAGTCAGTCCAATCGCTTCACGGCATGTTCTTAGATAGCCGGAAAAATCCATCTCATATTCTCCCTATTTGGTGTTATAACGGAGTTGTATTGTTTGTTATCTCCGCTTGACATAGAGTATGATATGATACCATCATCTAACAATCATATAACATAAAAAGAAAATAAAGGGTTTTCATGGAGAGATCGGTTAAACACAATATGGTTTTAATGCTGTTGAGTATTATTCTATTTGTCGGAGGATATTTCTTTTTGAGACTTGCCTACCATATGTCCGATAAAATGCCATTTACCCAGGAGATTATTCTGATTATCCTGGGAACTCTGGCAACCATCTTGATTACGGCAATGCTTCTGAACAAACAAACCTCTGTCGAACTTGAAAAGGAACAGAGTGTCAAGTTCCTTGAACTCAAGACTGAAACCTACCGTGATCTGATCGATCGGATCGAATCGATTGTGCTGCACCGTGACCTTACCCAGGATGAACTGACGCAGCTTCAGTTTCATACCCACCGTCTGGCGATTGTTGCTTCACCTGCCGTACTTGAGGAGTATCATAACTTCTTGAAAGTTTTTCATCAAAAAGTAGCAAAAGACAAGCATGTCAGTGATGCTGATGAGGATCTTCTTATTGAAGCACTGGCGAAACTGACAGTGTATATTCGTAAAGATCTCATTGGCGAACTGGATGCACAGAGCGATATCAGTCCGGCAAAGATACGAAAACAGATTATGGCAAATGCTGCAGAGCACTAAGCCTTCGGTTTGAAAAAGGTACTGCCGCTGCCTGAAAAGAACCAGCCTTTCGGTGCGACAGTTTTAAGCTCAGGGTATGCTACGAGTGCAGCGGCATAAAGGTCGTTGAGCATCACCGGATCGCCGATGAGCTCCAGAAGGTCGGCACTTTTGTACTTCTCCCACCCCATAAAACTGCAGGGTGTGATGTTACCCAGAAAGTTCTCTTTGAATGTTTGATAGACAACGGCAGTATCGCAGCCGATATCAGGTGTGTAAAGCTCCAGGCTGAGTGGTGTTTCATCAAAAGGTTCTACAATCTCACCAAAACCCGATACATTTGCCGAAGGATAGTTGTAAATGAAAAAGGGCAGGTCTGCGCCAATTTGGCTCCCAAGGTTGGCCAGTGTTTCAACAGAAAGTTTCAGCTCACATACTTTGTTGACAAGCCTCATGAATGCTGCCGCATCGGAGCTCCCCCCGCCAAGCCCCGCCTGAGAGGGAATACGTTTTGTCACAGTCACTTTGTGTGTTTTAAAAAAGGTTTCAAGTATTGTGGATCGAGTATACACCTGTAACACTTGATAGGCTTTGTAAATCGTGTTGGAACCAGTTGGTACGCCGTGGCATCCTTCAATGGTAAATGTATCGCACTGTTGGGGTACCAGTGTAATCGTATCATAGAGAGTTTCTACTCTCATAAAACGTGAGAGGAGGGTATGATAGCCATTTTCATGACCGGTAATTTTCAAAAAAATATTGACTTTGGCATGGGCATTTATTTTCATAACAAAGCAGCCTTGTTAAAAAGAGAATATCGGCAGGCGGGATCATGCATTTACTTGTTCCTTGGGTTTTTCGAGGCGGTTGAGTTTGTAGTGGATCGTACCGTCGCTGATTTCGATGATACTGAAGAAATTTTCCGTTTCTACAAGGTAAATACCGTCTTCTTTGGTTTCGAAATATTCGGGTGAGAGTTTTTTCCCAAGTTCGAGATATGCGTCATCTCCGGTGTATTGTATCGTTGGAATGGCGAGATAGTCAAAGGGGTTGAGTGCCTTTTCATTTTCATAATGGAATTTCCCCTCCCGTACACGGTGCAGTGAACTGAGTGTCGCATCTGTATTGAGTGCGTCTGCAATAAGTGCACCAAGACTCCGGATATACGTACCTTCGCTCACTGTGGCTTCAAAATGGATGAAGGGATGGTTGTAGTTGAGGAGTTTGATGTCGTAAATAGTGGAGGTAATGGTTTTGAGTGTTACCTCCTTGCCTTCTCTCATAAGTTCGTAGGCACGTCTGCCGTCTATTTTTTTGGCACAGAATTTGGGCGGATAGTAGGTAAGTTCTCCCTTGAGTGAGGTGAGTGCGAAGAGAATTGTCTCTTCAGAAAAAGGAGCAGCCTCTTTGATGCTGTCGACATTCTCAATATCAAGACTTGGAGAATTTGCCCCAAGCCAGAGGGTTGCCCGGTAGGTTTTGGGTGTTTTGTCGAGGTACTGAAAGAGTTTGGTGTACTGCCCGGTTGCGACAATGAGACACCCTGTGGCAAAGGGATCAAGAGTACCTGAGAAGCCTACTTTTTTGGTATTATACTTGCGCTTGACATACCCCATATAGCGGTTGGAGCTGACGAAGATGGGTTTGTTGACGACGAAAAGACGGTTCATTAAAAATTCTCCTGTGGAGAATTTTTAATGAATAGTGAATAGTGAATAGAGAATAGTGTCGGTAGGCTTTCCTTGCGGAAAGCTTCTATTTGAATAAAAGCATTGCGAAGCAATGCAAACCTCAATTCCTCATTCTTCGCCCCAGGGGCACTTGTCACTTCGTTCGGGCGCATTCCTCATTCCTCATTCAAATCAAACTGCCTGTACAAAAGAGCTGAGAATCTCTTTCTTGTTGCCACCGAAGTTGATGAGGAGTTTGTACTCTTTGCCGGACTTGTTGGCTGCCTGAACACGCCCGATGCCGAATATCTTGTGTTTGACCAGGTCGCCTTTTTTGAACGCGGCCTGTTTGGTGATTTTCAGCGAGGCATCCTGAATGAGACCTGCTTCACCCAGGAAACGGCTCTTGTCAAGCATTTTTCTGCGGCCTTTGTAGAAGCGGCTGTCGACATAGCAGAGGGTGAGATCACTTTTGGCACGGGTAATAGCTACGTATCCAAGACGGCGCTCCTCTTCCATGTTACACCCTTCACCAAGCAGTGGGAAGAACTCCTCTTCCATCCCAATGACAAAGAGATGTTCAAACTCCAGCCCCTTTGCGGCATGGATACTCATGATTGTAACTGCATTTTCTTCAATTTGATCCTGATCGCTTTGCAGTGAAATGTCGTTGAGGAATTCATCGAGGGTAAGATCCGGATTCTTGCTGACGGCATCACGGAAGTAGCCGTAAAACTCATCGATGTTGAGGATACGGTCGAACCCGTCAACCATACCGGCATAGTGGTCTTTGAGTTTGATGCGTTCTTCAAACAGGGTGATGAAGTTTTCAAGGTTTTCCTCCATCTCTACCCGCAGTATTTCGATATCTTCGACCAGTTTTGCCAGGGCACCGGCAACTTTTTTGCTGATGACAAGCGGCTGTCTGCCCTCAAGACTCTCTTTGATGTAGACAAAGAGCGGCAATTGGGCATCGAAGGCTGCCTTTTGCAGTTTCTCGATAGAGGCTTTGCCAATGCCGCGTTTGGGTTTGTTGATGATACGAAGCAGGGAAAAATCGTCAGTCGGGTTGGCAAAAACCCTGAAGTACGAGATGATATCTTTGATCTCGGCACGTTCGTAAAAGCGCATACCGCCAATGAGTTTGAAATTGAGTCCCTCTTTGCTGAAGCCTTCTTCCAGCGATCGTGAAAGGGCGTTGATACGATAGAGCACAGCAATTTCATCAGGATCGGCACCCTGGTCAATGAGATCGTGTATCTGGTGCGCGATCGCTTTGGCTTCCATGGACTCATCAAGCGAATGGAGCAGTTTCACGTCCGGTCCTTCGCCTTTGTGGGACGTGAGTGTTTTGCCAAGCCGTGTGGAGTTGTGCTCGATGAGTGCATTGGCCGCTTTGAGAATGGGCTCGGTGGAGCGGTAATTGGTCTCAAGTTTGACGGTTTTGCAGTTTTTAAAGCTGTCGGCAAACTCGAGAATATTTCGTATATTCGCTCCGCGCCAGCCGTAAATGCTCTGGTCGTCATCTCCTACCACGCAGAGGTTCTCATGTTCGCTGGCGAGCAGTTCAAGCAGGCGGTACTGTAATTCATTGGTATCCTGATACTCATCGACCATAATGTATTTGTACCGCTCACTCGTTTCACGCCTGAGATCGTCGTTGCTCTCAAGTATCTGATAGGTCAGCATCAGCAGGTCATCGAAGTCTACCAGATTGTTTTCAACAATATTGGACTGGTAGGCTTCGTAGATGTGCGCAACTTTTTTATAGTCAGGCAGCTCCGCTTTCTGAATGACCACTTCAGGGGTAAGCAGTGTATTTTTGTATTTGGAAATTTCTGAAGCAATAAAGGAGAGGTTCAGATCGACCTTGAGCTCTTTGGCAATGCTTCTGAGCAGGCGTTTTTTGTCATCGCTGTCAATGATCACGAAGTTATTGCTTCGCCCAAGCTTTTCAATATGAAATTTTAGAAAAAGCAGACCAAATTTGTGGAAGGTACACAGTAACGGAGGGTAGGAGACCCGGTTTGGCATCAGTTTGAGTGCACGCTCACGCATTTCTGCGGCAGCTTTGTTGGTAAACGTCAATGTCAGGGTACTTGCCGGGTCGATACCCACTTCACCGATGAGATATGCCAAACGTGTGGTCAGCGTTTTTGTTTTTCCGCTTCCCGCACCTGCAAGAATAAGCATCGCGCCGTCAATGTGTTCGACCGCTTCGCGTTGAGCAGGGTTGAGAGTGTTGAGTATTGCTTCCATATGTTCTGTTGCTCCTATAGTATTATGATTATAGCTAACTCTTGGTTAAACCATATATGGCATAATTGCGCCCGGTTTATACCGTATAAGAAAAAATGAATTGAATTGAATTCAATAAGCAACCCTTATGCAAAATTAAGTATAATCAGATATAATGCGGTTAATTAAACATGACTATGCATGTACTACAAAGGAAACATAATGTTAAAAGATTTTGTTAAACTGGAAACCTTTCTAACTGTTGCAAGAGAGAGAAGTTTTTCCAAAGCATCTGCCAAGCTGGGGATCTCCCAGCCGGCAGTAACACAGCAGATCAAATTTATCGAAAAGTATCTCGGTGTCAAGATTATTGAGAGAAAAAAGAACGGTATCAAACTGACTGCTGAAGGAGAAGAACTCTATAAGATCGCTACGCGTCTGGAAAAAGAGATTCATGCAGCGGAAAAAGATGTACTTAAAATCATTAATAAAGAGATGACATTCAGACTCGGCGCATCGTTTACCATTGGAACCTATATTATTCCCGGTGAATGTCTTAACACAATGGGAAGAGCGATCAATAACGATATCAACCTCAGTATCGACACAAGTGACAACATTGTTGCCAAGCTGAAAGACCGCAAACTTGATGTTGGGCTTATTGAATCACCGGTGATGGACAGCGATCTTATCTACCGTGAATGGCTTGAAGATGAACTGGTTCTGGTGAGCAGTACACCGCTGCCAAAAATCGTCAAGACAGAAGAACTTTACGAATTCCAGTGGATCTGCCGTGAAGAGGGCTCTCATACCAGACGTGTTGTCGCTGAAGTTTTTGAAGAGCTTGGCGTTTCGTGTAAAAGTTTCAACGTACTCTCTGAAGTCGGCAATACGACAGCAGTACTGCAAACGATCAAAAGAGCGAAAAAGGACACAGAACATCCGGTTGTTTCCATCATTTCCAAACATGCTATTGCCGACGAGGTTGCAAAAGGGGAGTTGTATGAAGCGAGACTGCGCGGGTATACGATGAAGCGCAAGTTCTACATTGTGTACACCAAAGAGAATAAACACAATGCCTACGTTGACAATGTTGTCGACTACATTCTGGCAGGTCAGTGCTAAGCTTATGGCTTAGCGCTTCTTCTTTTTCAGCAACCGTTTATTTTCAGGATTGTTCAGCAGGGCTTCCATGGAGTTTTGTGTCGAACGTTCCTGCTTTGGTGACGGCTTTGCCAGGTTAAGCACAATAGGATGTTCACCGACAATCACCTGTTTGATCGCAAGCAGCGGTATTGTCACTGTCGATCCGAAATTCTCCTCTCCGAATCCTGCCTCGAATGTAAAATAATCTTCTTCAAGTGTAGCTGTTTCATAGGTATATCCGCTAAGGACAAAGAGTACAATATCATTGAAATTTTCCAGAATTGATTCGGGTAATGGCGGATTGAAATCAATAAATTCTATTTCACATGCTACTGCAAATTCCTGGTTTTTGCTGAAAAGGTAAGCAATGGTTTTGCTGATGTGCTCTTGCATGAGCGCTTTGTACTCTTTGGTTTGAAAGAGGTTAATGGTCATAGTCGCCTACCTTTTGTTGGGATGGGAAGTGTCATATGATGGTGACTTTTTTTAGAATTTTAAATCCTATCATAGCATTCATTAAAGCTACGTGTGTGTAGCGATGAAGGTCTGCTTTCCGAATGTCTGTGGTTTGAAGAATGCCTTGGTCAAGTAGATTTGCACGCATGGTACCTTCAAGCAGAGGTGTTGCAGGGGTGAGCCATCTGCTGCCGTTGTAAAAGGCAATGTTGGCAATGGTCGTATCAGTTAGGAGTCCATTTTGTTCAATGATGATCTCATCGGCATTGGGATGGGCTGAAAGCAGGGCATTGAGGGCTGATCGATCGGCATATTTGTAGCGATACTCAAGGGTATTGTCCATTACCACTCTCAGTGTGTTGATCGTTTTGGGTGTGTAGGGAAGATACTCGACAGATTCGATATTGTCTGTATAAAGAATACGGCACCGGTAGAGGCCGTTTTGAGGCGGATCGATATACTTTTGCAGTGCGAGAGGGCTTGTCGCATTGAAAAGTGCTCTACGGCTTTTGTCGAAACGTGCCTGGTGGTAGGGAAGGTTTTTAGCCTTTCCCTCTTCGATGCGTATGGTTTCGAGCAGTATCGGAGCCATCAATTCAGTTGTCGAAGAGCTCGGTAGAGAGGTAACGCTCGGCAGTATCGCAGAGAATGGTGACAATGGTTTTGCCCCTGTTCTCCGGGCGCTTGGCAGCACGGTAGGCAGCTTCGAGATTGGCTCCCGCAGAGATACCGATGAGCAGCCCCTCTTCTTTGGCTATTCTTGCCGCCATGCTGAACGCGTCTTCATTGGAGACAGCCATGACTTCATCATAAATGTCGGTATTGAGGATTTCAGGGATGAATCCTGCGCCGATGCCCTGAATTTTATGCGGGCCTGCGGGTCTGCCCTCCAATACAGCAGAAGTTTCCGGTTCAACCGCGATCACTTTAACGTCAGGGATGTGTGCTTTGAGTACCTCTGCTGTACCTGTAAGTGTACCTCCCGTACCGACAGCGGCAACAAAGATATCGACATTTTCCTGGGTGTCATTTAAAATCTCGACAGCAGTGGTCGTCCGGTGGATTGACGGGTTATCCGGGTTGTTGAATTGCTGGAGGACAACAGCGTCATCCAACTCTTCAACAAGTGTTGCTGCTTTTTCAATGGCACCGTTCATGCCTTCTCCGGCAGGAGTGAGTACCAGTTCTGCTCCAAGATGGCTAAGAAGCTTCCTGCGTTCCATACTCATTGATTCGGGCATTGTCAAAATGAGCTTCAGTCCTTCTGCCGCACAGATCGCAGCCAGCGCGATACCGGTATTGCCGCTGGTAGGCTCTATGATAGTTGTATTCTTGGTAATCTCACCACGTTTCATTGCCTCATTGATCATATTGTAGGCGATACGATCCTTGACTGAGGAAGTTGGGTTCATAAATTCACATTTTCCAAGGATGGTTGTTCCTGTCTCCCCGGAAAGAGAATTGATCTGTACCATAGGCG
>WGDG01000025.1 GCA_015493425.1 Sulfurovum sp. | reverse complement strand
TCAGATGTGTATAAGAGACAGTCTTTGAGATAATAGATGTAAACCGTCACCGAACCGACAAGTACAATAAGCAGAAAAAGCAACAGATAGATATCGATGGGAGCTCCTTATGAGGGGGTATAGGTTTTAAGTATTGCTTCATGATCACGGTAATTTGGCATATGTGCTTCCACAAAATCCCAAAAAGCTTTCTGATGATGCTTATGTCGGATATGCGCCAGTTCATGTACAATGACATATTCAATCACTTTCGGAGGCAGCTTCATCAGCATCGGATTGAAACTCAGGTCATTCTTTGCCGAACAGCTTCCCCATTGCCGCTTGGCTTTTCGATATTTGATAGTACCATATGTAACTTCCATCTTTTGTGCCCAGGCGGGAACCGAGTGGGACATATAAGATACAACCTCTTTTCGGTAAAAGGCTTCAATCTGTGTTCTTACCATCGCATCGGTAAATGCTTTTCCATACATGATGAAATGATCCGCCCCAGCCCCCATCTCCATACCTGTTTTGTCTGAAACAACAAAATGCAAGGGGAAACAGATACCGATAAAGTAGAACTGTGCATCAGGTTCATAGCCGGGAAGTTTTCCCTTTTTGGCTTTGATCCGTTTTTGGGTCTTGGCGATCCATGCGGCCTTTTTAATAAGCAGCCGTTCAATATCTTCCTGGGAAATTTCAGGAGATTTAATAACCAGACCACCCTCATCATCAAATGTCAGATACGTATTTTTCAGACGCCAGTTGACAATGTGGGTATAGTGGGGGAGCAGACTGTACATCGATTTGGATTAGTTAACCAGACGATTGTTTTTATAAATACCTTTGCGTACTACTGTGCCATCTTGTCTGTAAATATAGGCCTTTCCATTCAGTACTCCTTTTCGGTAAGGGAGAATGAACCAAACAGTCCCATTGGGAAAGTAGCCCTTCTCATCACCGTCTTTTCGTCCCATTACATAGGGAGTGGTTTTCAGTACGCGGCCATCTTCATCATACAGTTTTTCAATACCGTTTTTAACACCGTTTCGAATAGGTACTGTAGAGGTAAGCTTCCCGTCAGGACCATACATCTTTTTCAAACCGTTCTGCCCCGTACTGTCACTCATAATAAATTCGGAACGCAGCTGGCCATTGGTAAAATACTCTTTCTTTACCTTCCCACCGGCCAAAGAGGGTCCCTCGCACGCAGTAAAAAGCAACAGCGAAAAGAGCAATGCCAAAAGTGAGATCGGTTTCATAGTCGTACCCTTGTTGTTTCAAAATTTTTCAGGCAATTAGTATACACTAAACTACCTTGCCTTGCAACATCGTGAAAAATATCTTCTAGTATATATAATATACAAATAGGAAAAGATTTGAATAATTTATGGTATGATTATTTCAAGAAGCCTTGGAAGAGAAGGAGACGAAAATGAAACGAAACTTTATGCTGTTTGCCCTGCTGCCCGTAATGATATGGGGAGACTTTTTCTTTACCGGTGTCATGCAGAAACCTGCCGGCTATAGTGAACAGATGCTGCTATCACGGACAAAGCTGACAAGGCTGGAACGGAGTATCAAACAAGGGTGGCAAGAGGGATATGCCGTAACCAGCCTCTCCCATGCACCACACAAATGGAACGCCGTACTCAGTAAAGGTACTTCCGTTACCGAGCAGATCACCATGCGACGCAGACTAATGGATGATTTTACCCGTGATCTTTACCACTACCTAAACATGGGATTTGAAGTAGTAGAAATCGAAAATGGTGTGGGTGAATGGATTGCAGTCCTGCAAAAAGGCGGCTCTTTTCATGGTACCACTTTCCTGATAACACGGGACAAACAAAAAATGACAAAGACCATTGATACCAATATACAGCAGGGCGTAAAACCTATCGATATTGAAGAAGCCGAAGGGTATCACGTAATAATTTTTGCTAAAAATACCCCATTTAAAGAAGCACGCTATGCACAGGCAGCCAACTGGAATGAAGTAGAAAAAGCTGTAGCCAACGCGTGGAAAGAGAAATGGAATATATTGAAAATGGTATATGGTGATGATGCATGGAGCCTCCTTTTTGTTCACTATGCAGCACCGCGCACTGAATTGTACATCCGAAACAAAGACTTCAAAAAGTTCCGCAGCAGTGTACGAGAGGGATGGCAGAGGGGACTTCGGCTGACGGATATTGCCAACGGAAGAAGATAACACCGGTTTCAGAGAAGCTAAAGTGAAGTGTGTTACAATATAGTTCAACAAAACTTATGTAAAAGCATAATATTTATAGAATATATTGAGGAGAATGGAAATGAAAAAGCTTTTAAGACACACTCTGTCCACGCTGCTGATGCTACTGCCTACAGTCACCATGGCTGATGACTTTTGGGTAGGCGTTTTTGACAAAGATACAGGCTATACCGATCAGTCCTACACTACCAGCAAAACCCTTTCCCGCCTACAGACAAAGATTGAGAACGAATGGAACAAGGGCTACACCCTCATCGACATTAACTACGGTCATGATGTCTGGATGGCTGTCTATGCCAAAGGAACCGGCTATACGCAACAGGCTCTTATACATCGCCGCGACCTTAAAAAGTTTCAGGCATCCATTAATACTTACCGTCAAAAAGGCTTTGAACTCATCAATATTGAATACGGTGCAGGTGAATGGATAGGTGTGTTTGCCAAAGGCGGGAAGTGGAAAGACGTAAAATTTATTTACAAACGTTACCGTGATGACTTCGAAAAAAGCATTATTGAACACTGGAAAGACGGATATATGCTTGTCGATGCAGAAGCTGCAGAAGGATACTGGACAGGTATCTTTGCCAAAAATACCGGTTTCAAAAGCCAGGCGTACACCATTGTCCACGACTGGGAAGATGTCAGTGATGAGATCAAAGCAAAATGGCGTAATGGTTACCGTATTGTCAATATTGAATTTGCAATGTCGGAGTGGTTCATCATCTTCGCCGAACTGCCAAAGGCACGAGAGGAGGCCTTTGCCAATAACGAAGATATAGAGGATTTCAGAGAAACCATTAGAAAGTACTGGAAGAAAGGGTACTACCTCATCGATGTGGCGGACGGAAGGGACTGACATTAGAGTTAAGAGTTAAGAGTTAAGAGTTAAGAGTTAAGAGTTAAGAGTTAAGAGAATTTTGCATGGGTTGGTTAAAGTCAACCTTAAAACGCTGTCATTCCTACGAAAGCAGGAAT